>JACPFH010000105.1 GCA_016183075.1 Deltaproteobacteria bacterium
CGTCTGACGGTGCCTCACTAGCCTCACCGTAAACCCGTCTCCAGCCCCCGCCACCTCAAACCGGACATGACCCTTTCGGTCATCCGGCTTTCCTGAGCCCTTCACCTTGAGGCGCTATATGCCTAGTTCGGCTTTCGCCGTAAGGTATATCCTCCGCCTCAGTTCCTGCAGCAGTGTGATGGAAGGCTTTATCATCCCTCCCCTGCCTCACCTTGTGGTCGAAGGACCTAAACTCAGCATGGCCCCTTCGCTCCCCAGAGGCACTACCCTCCTTCATCGCTACTACGAGCCACTCCGCCATCCTGTTGCCTTCGGCCCCTTTCCCGTGTCCACAGTTATAGGGCCTACCTCTCTCCAAGGATTTCTCCTTGGGGCAAACAAGACTTCTCCAGTTTCCATTGTGTCCCTGTTACCGTGTCGCCGCCATTACCCCGCCAGTGTGAACTACCCCTTCAGCCAGCCTGAGATAGTCCATGCTGTCTTCACCGCATTCTACCGGCTCGGCCCCCGGAATCTTGGCTTTTACGAGACTTGCTCAGCGTTCACTCACGTTACAACCCGGTAACTTGCTCACCTACCCGCGGTAGCCGAGCGACGGCGAACTCTAGCAGATCGAGGAGCTTTTTCTCTTTAGCCCGCATGCGCGGAGATAGCTTGGGCCGATGGCTCCGCTTATGGGCGAGCTGCCGTAGCCTCCCCGGACAGAAACCAGCGCGCTGCGGGATGAACGGCAATTTCCGCTGGCAGTCCTTGCGCGCTCTCCGGCGTCAGCGTGATCAGGTGCAAGCTCGCGCCTCGATGTTCGGCGGCCGCGGCCAAAAGCGCGCGCGTTTCCCGCTCTCGTGTGGCGGGATGGTCAAGATCCGCTGACACCTGGATCAGTTCTAATTCACTGCCCGGTCGGTAAGCAAGAAAGTCCACTTCATACCCGTCGCCGGTGCGGACGTAAGTCACGCTCATCCTACGCCGCTCCAGCTCCACTCGCACGGCGGTTTCCAGGGCATGCCCTATGTTGGCCCGTCCGCGTCGGGCAAACACCGGAATCAGGCCAGGATCCACGGGGTACGCCTTCCGGGGGTTGACCATGCGCCGACGCTCGGAGACCGCCTCCACCCACACCGTGCGCACGAGAAAGCAATCCTCCAAATAGCCTAGAAGCTGGTGCACCGTGTCTTTAGAGATCGCGATCCCCTGTGACTTTAACGCCGCATAAAACTTCTCCACGCTGAACGGCGATGCCGGATTGCCCAGCAAATGGCGCACAAGCCAGCGAAGACCGACAACGTTCGTGACCCCGTGCCGTTCGACTACGTCCCGTATCAGCGCGACGTCTACATAGTCGCTGAGCAAGCGCTGGCGCGCTACGATATCGAGCGCCTGCACCTCAGGAAATCCGCCGGCGGCAAGGTAGTCTAGGAACGCCCGCTCCAAGGCCGAACGCTCCGGCGCAGCCAAAAAATCCGGCGCCTCTGGCACCTCGCGCTCATGGTGGCGCAAATACTCCTCGAAGCTGAACGGGTGGATTACCACTTCCCACGCGCGCCCGCGCATGGCGGTGGCAATCTCGCGGCTGAGCAGAGCGGCCGAAGAGCCGCTAATAAAAATCTCTACCTTTTCGGTATCGAGCAGCCGCCGCACAACGCGCTACCAGCCAGGCACCACCTGGATCTCGTCGAAACACCAGGTGACAGTCTCTCGCCCGCGCAGCGCCGGGTACCTGCGGTAGTATTCTTCAATGAGCAGGTGGAGGTCCTTGGCCGCAAGTCCCGCGAGCCTCTCATCCTCGAAATTAATGTAGGGTAGCCGCTCGCGGCCCATCCCGGCCTGGAGCCGCTCACGGCGGAGCTGATGAAGGAAAGTAGTTTTGCCCGCGCGGCGCATGCCGACCACCGCTGTCGCCTTACCTGGAAGGCTCACGGCCCCGTAAACGTGGCGCGGAGTGGCCTCCACAAGAGTCCCGACAAGGGAAGCGGCAAGATTGTCGGCGAGTTGAGCGCGAAAGGGCTGAATCGTATTGCGCTTCATAGTGGTTCCATTTTATCCTTATAATAAGGAGAAAATCAACTATTTTTCTCCTGCAAATAAGGAGAACATTATAACGCCTAAGCTATCTCCGCTTCCTGTGACGTAGTCTCCGAGTTCAGCGCCAAAAGCCCGCGCAGAATCTCCCGGTTCATTTTTCTAAACACGGCAAAAGGCCGATATTACCGCTAGGAATTCCCAAGACGTCAAAAAAGTAGTCAGAAAAAAGTCGCATCCGCGCCGCGTTGACTTGGCCGGAGAGCGCTTGATATAAGCTTGGCTGAGCTCCTGAAGCGGAGGTGCGTGTATGCGCGTTATCGATGCCGACGGTCACGTGGAAGAAAGCGTTGCAACCTTCAGCGACCAATATCTCGATCCGGCTTTCCGCTCCCAGCGACCGCAGGTGATGGGAGCAGACGGCCTCGCCTATTGGATGATCGAGGAGCAGCTCTTTCCGCGCCGCGTGGGCCGGGGCTGCCATAACCTCGGGACCCCGGTAAGCTACGGCGGAAAGCTCGCCAAACACTCCATCGACAAGCCCGACACTCGCGAGAGCATGGAGCTTTCCGACATCCGGGCGCGGCTTCAGGCGATGGACGAAGAAGGGATCGCCGCTCAGGTCATCTACCCGACGCTTTTTCTCGCCTACCCGCTTTCCTCCAATCCCGCTTTGGCAACCGCTCTCACGACCGCTTACAACCGATTCATGGGCGACCGTCTCGCGGGCCAGGAGCGCCTGATGTGGGCGGCTGTCGTTAACCTGGACGACGTGGCCGCATCGGCGCGTCAGGTGCACGAGGCCAAGCGGCTCGGCGCTTCGGCGGTCATGGTGCTCGGGACCGCCGGGGATCGCCTGCTCGACGACGAGAGCCTGCTGCCATTCTATGAAGCGGTCGCTCAGGAAAATCTTGCACTGGCTGTCCACGTCGGCTGGGCTTGCCCTCCCCTCAGCAACCTCTACACGCATATCTATCCTTCCGGCGTAATTCCATTTTGTATGCCGGTGCTGATGGGCTTTGTCGCTATATTGAGCGGCGGCATCCTCGATCGCTTTCCCGATCTTAAAGTAGTCTTTCTCGAAGCCGGCTCGCTCTGGATCCATTTTCTCGTTGACCGGCTCCAACACCGGTTCAAAAACAGCCTCGCAAAAGTCGTTCCCCAGGCGGCGCCGAAAGCGGCGCACCCGCCGCTCGAATACATCCGGCGCGGGAACCTCTACTTCAGCGCGGAGATCGAAGATGCGCTGCTGCCGCAGGTGATCGAACTCGTCGGGGAGGGTCAGATCGTTTTCGGCTCCGACATGCCTCACGGGGACCGGGAGCGCTTCGCCGCCCGCATGCTCCAGGAGAGAGCCGATCTCAGCTCTTCCGCCAAGGTATGTATCCTGGAGAAAAATCCCGCGCGGCTCTACGGAATCAACGAGCAAGAGTTAGCGCGTCTCGCCCAGGCCGTCTAGCAGGCTGCGGAAAAACACTTCGTTCACCCTCGCCTCACGGGCCAATAGATCGAGGGCGCGGGGGACGCCTCCACCGGCCAAAACGACTCAAAGTCCGGTGGCTCCCTTGGATTTTAGATACGTCTGGGCCTCCAGTGACAATCCCTTAGCTCCGGAGAAATCGGCCCCGACCACAACCGAGTCATAAAAGACAGCCCCGGTCAGGTTCGTTCCCTTGAAGCTTACGTTCGTCAAATACGAATTTCTCAGATTGGCGTTGGTTAGGTCGCTCCCGTCCATAATCCCAAAACTCAGCCGGCAGCCCTCAAAATTGGCTTGACGTAAATCCAGGCCGGAGAAATCCATGCAGGACAGATAGAGGTTTCGCAAGTCGACGCCGGCGAGGCTTTCACGCTTGGAAATCCTGCCCAAAATAGCCCGCAGATTTCGCTGTCCGTCTACCACAGACCGCCTTTTCTAGGAATAGCCACGGATTCGCTCCATGACTTCTTTCACAGTCTCGGAATCGAGTTTTCTAAGATGATCCGTCAGTTCTTTTTTCGCCTCGTGGATAGCCTTTGAGAAGAGGTCCTCCCTGAAAGCCATGATATCCGCGAGCTCTAAGGCCCGTTTCTTCGCATTTTCCATACACCCCTACTTTTCTTACTTCTCGGTTACAAACCCGCTACTCTTCCGCTCTTTTGGCCGACGCGGCGTGGCTACCCTGATCGACGCTACAAACGCTTGTTTCTTCCTCCTAAAAATCTTTGCAGACTTACTGGCCTTTATTTCCCCGCGGGGGGCGCCAGTCCATCTAAAACTTTTCTGATGGCTCGCGGCTTTATCGGGAGGAAGAGAAATGCCGTCGCCCCCTCTTCCAGCGCTTTGACGATCGTCTCATACCCGGGCGTTGCCGTGGCAACGATAACGGGGACGCCATCCGCCAACGCACGGCACTCCTGTAATCTGGCGACATCTCTTGCGCTCGGTTGGTGGAGATGAACGATGACGAAATCGGGCCGAAACGAATAGGCCAGTCCCCACGCCGTTTGCGGCGACTCGCAGCTAAACACGCGGTACCCTTCCCGCTGAAGGGCCGTGTGCAGAGCGATTTCCGACTCCTCGTCAACCAACAGAATTGTTTTTCCAATCCCCGCCGCTTTCCCCTTGCTTCCGCTTTTCTTCCGCATTTCCTTCTGTTCTTTCCCCCGCAGGCCCCGCTGGGGGACTCGCAGGCGACGACCTCGTGCCC
>JACPFH010000106.1 GCA_016183075.1 Deltaproteobacteria bacterium
ATCCTTGGCCAACTCGAGCTTCTGCTCTTCGCTTTCGAGCCGATAGGGCTGCCCCTTGCACTCGATGCGTTGGTCCTCGAATCGCCCGATGAGCGGCGAGAAATCGCCGGATTCGAGTATCGCCCTTACTTCATCAATCGCCTGTGTCATAGGAGACCGCTGATGGCTGCAAACGCTTGTTACCTAGCACCAGCATCTGCGCGCGTGTGCAAGGCCCTGACAATCAACTGGAGCACTGGCACAGCGAGACGCGAGACCTCCTCATCGCGCTTGGCTTTTTCGAAATCTGGTGTGTACGGGATCTTCTCACCATGGGCGATGTTGGACCTGATCACGAAGAGGAACTCGGCCAGCCTCTTCAGGACTCGATTCAAATTCTCGCTGCCTTCGCGCCCTGTGGTTTCTGCGAGAGCCCGCCGCAATGAGCGATGCCGTTCGGTTGCCTCTTTGAATAGCGCCGCGGCGATCTGATGCCCTGGCCGATACCCGCGGGCCTTGAGGACCGAATGATCCATGACCTCTGGTGTGAGCCCCACGAGTGAAGAGAGTTCTTCGCCGGTCAACAATGCCCGTTGGTCTTGCGTCGACAAGCTTTGTAGCAGGACGACAAAAGACGGCGTGTCGGCGCGGCCTGGCTCGCCCTGATGGGCTGCGAGCGCATTCCAAAATCGGTTCAACGCCTTGAAGTAAAGCTCACATACTGATGTCCACGCATCATTCCCTACGAGTCGGTCCGCCTCAGATGCGTGGCTAAGCGCCTCTGAGATGTCTCCTGCCAGTTCGGGTTCGTTCACCCAAGCCATCGGGGTGCCCTTTCGCGCTGGCTAATGAATAGGCTGATCAAACTGTCACGTTTGGCGATATTCCAGCTTCAGCCGATTCTATTGGCTCTCCAAAGACTTGACAAGCAAGAAATAGATGGCTTCCATTATTTATTTAAAGTTGCCTTCATGCAGCTATGATTGGTCTTTGATGGCTTTCGTGTTGAAGCCGGCTCGGCAAAGAACAGAGGCGCACCGGCGAGCTGGTCCGGCGCTGTTGAGTGGCCAGTCTGATGCGAAGGTAAGCGCCAGAGTATGAATGCTATCGGGTCCTAAACTCCGCCAAGCGGCTGCAGTCGATTAATCTGTCCAGGTTTTCCAACGTGAAAACTTTCCCCCTGGTGGATAACAGCAACTTCTTCATATCCTCTCGGCGGACTTTGAAGCCGCGTCCAGCAATGCAGGCGATGACTTCAAAGCGGGGTGGTTCGTGCGGTTGGCGGCCCCGCATACTGAGCGTACCGAGATGTTGGACACGTGTTACCTTATCGCGGGCTGTGCCGTCGTCCTCGGTGAGCTTTGCCTCAATAACGATCTGTGGGTTGAATTCGTCCGGCACTACGAAATCTGGCGCTTGATCGAAGCCTGCGAATGGTTCCTTGCCATGGGCGGGAGACGCCGCTGCCACTGCGGGCTATCGAGAAGGAAGATAGAGCATAGATGGGACGCCTCTTCACTGCTCAGCAGATGAAAGGAAGTCTTCCAAGTCTACGACTTCAATCTGCCGCAAGTCTGAAGTATCGCCCAGCTTGCGCATCAGCCTTGGAATGTCGAGACGCACGGGTTCGAAGAAGTATTTCCCTGGGTTATCGAGAATTACGATCTGTATCGCTCCGTAGCCTTCGTCGAACTGCTTGCCGAAATGGATCCATACGAGAGTGTCAGCTGACAAGTCCTTAGCCTTCAATTCTTGGAAACCGTGGCGGCCAGTTGATTTCACCTCCACTCGTCGTGTGCGCCCGGTTGAATTAAGTAATTGCACATCCGACAAAGAGCCGCCAAAGGCTGCCTTCCATTCAGTGCCGAAAAGTTTTCCAGCTGCAGCTATGACAACAGACTCCCCGAGGATAGCTGGAATCTGCGGAAACTTAATGTAGCGAGCTGCTGGTATTCGGCTCTTTATGGCGCGGTGTGAGGCAAAAGCCTCGACAAGGGCTCGATTGAGTTCAATAATCTCTTGTGGCGTAAGAGGCCTGCGCAATCAAAACCCTTCCGGCACACACAACCGGAGGCCACGTTCAGGAATTGGACCGCTCCAACCGGGTCTCCACACGCCGGAGCAGCTCTGATGGCCTCACATTGAGGGCTTTCGCGAGTCTTCCAATCACTGCAAGAGTAGGAGATTTCTGACCTCGCTCGATCAGACTGATGTAAGTGCGGTGGACTTCGGCATCGAACGCTAAAGTTTGGTGTGATTTCTGCAATGATTCTCTGGCCTTCTTAATTTCGCGCCCAAACGCCTGCTCCGCTGTCATCTTCACAGCTGACCTTGTCCGATTGGTAGACGATAGTATGCGATTGAAAGCGAAGCCGTCCACAGACTATAGTATTCAAACTGACGAACAGGAGGGGTCGTGAATTATGGTGCGGAATAAATGGCTGGCTCTGGAACCATGGAGGCCTTTCTTCTGGGACCTCTGGTTACCAACAGGCGTTTATCTGAAAGCGACGCGGCGACCGGCCTTGCTTCCATCTGGCCATGAGGTGGATGAAGAGATTTACTTTGCGGTACGTTTGGCAGCAAACGTGGAAGTCAACGTTCTACGGTTTGCGGGATACGCTTTCCGGATAGATCCGGGGAGACATACAAGACGTTCCGTGCGCCGGGAAGGTTATTGGCATTTCTATTTGGGTGAAGCTACCTCTCTGGTAGCCTCGATCAATGTTTTGGAATACGTCATGCATTCGTTGCAGAAGCTTGCATTCGGCCAAAGTGCGCTTCTAGATTACCCTACCCGTGCATTGAAAGAGCTAATCGCTTGGGAACAGCGAATGAGCCTGGCAGATCGGGATCGTGAGGCGGGATAAGAGAATGTTGCGCCGCCGGACTTACGCGCTTTTCGCGCGCACAACCAGGTCGACTTCGCACTCAAGCACCTGAAGCAGAGAAAGCATTTGGTCAACCGACTTGCTGTAGTTTGTCTGATCAAGGAGTCGATAGAGCTGCGCGGCAGACGTGTTGAGCCGGCGCATGATCTCGCGCTTCGACAGTGAGCTCGCTTTCGCGCGCTTCTGAGCCTCGATCGTCAGTCTGTAAAGCAACAGGTCCCTTAAGTAGGTGGGGTCCCGGTTGTACTCGAGGATCTGCTCCACGTGAACTGTGCCGTCCCGGCCAGACTGAAGCTCATACGCGAAGGCCTCCTGACCTAATTCCGCGTCGATAGAGACCCGAACCACTGGATCCTGAGGCGTAGGACGGGGATCCGCCTTGGCGTATGGGAAGGCAAGCTCCTTAGAGGAGACTCTGACCTCGAAGAGTTTCTTTCGGTTATTGTACTTCACTCGTCGGATCTTCATAATAAGCCTTCGGCTTCAACCCCCGCCTAGGCTTTGGTCTTATCTGGATACGGGCACAAGGAGTTGATCGTGCACTCGGGGCAGCGGGGCTTTTTGGCGAGGCAAACCCGCGAAGCGCACCCGCTTCGCTTCGGGCACGATAGCCGTCAGATCAAACTCAATCTTGTCCGGGTTGGTGTTGCGGGTAAATCCCAGTCGCTGCGACAGCCGCATGACGTGAGTGTCGACGCCGATCGCCTGGCGGCCGAAGGCGTTGCCGAGAACGATGTTGCCCGTTTTTCTTCCCACGCCAGGAAGGGTTAAAAGCTCTTCCAAGTTTCCCGGCACCTCGCCGTGGAAGCTCCGCACGAGTTCCTGGCAGCAGTTTTTGATCAGCCGGCTCTTGTTGCGATAGAAGTTGATCCTGCGGACGTCTTTTTCGAGTTGCTCCACCGGCGCGGCGGCGTAGTCTTCGGCAGTGCGATACTTAACGAAAAGCGCAGGCGTGATCTGGTTCACCAGATCGTCTCGGGCCTGGGCGGCGAGGATGAGGGCGATAAGCAGTTCCAGGGAATTGGAGAAGTCGAGGTCGAGTTTGGCGTCCGGATGAGCGCGATCGAGCCTGTCGATGATTTTCCTCATCCTGGCCTTGACGGCCGGGGGTTTTTCCTTTTTCGGGTTCGCTCGGGCCATATTGTTTTTGGTGCTGAGTATGATACCAGTAGATAGAAATTGTCAAAGGGAGAGACGGGATTATGGACTTAAAAGAGCTCAGAAGGATGACCCTTCCCAAGTTGCGAGATTTGGCGAAGCAGGAGACCGACCTCCAGGGCGTCGGCGGAATGCACAAGGAGGATCTGATCAAGGCTATCGCCAAGGCCAAGGGTATTTCCTATGACGAGTCGGCAAAAGACACCAGCGCAATACACACGATCAAGCAGGATATCCGCGACTTGCAGAAGCAGAAGGCCGAAATCCTGACCTCCTCACGCGATCCCCAGAAACTCAAAAGGGTCAAGAGAAAAATCAAGTTGCTCAAGCGGCTCACGCGCCATTTGGCGCACGAGGCCAAGACAGCTAAAGTCGCTCAAGCGGCCGAGCCTGCCCCGCCCGCCCAACCAAGCGCCACCGCACAGACACCGCCGGCCACCGGGTAAAACTTCATGAAGGCGCAGTCTCCGCTTCACGGCCGCGGCTCCACTTTCAACCCGAAGAATAGGTTTGAAAGGGCGGAGCTGGTCCCGGAGCCGGATGACATCGACGAGCCTTCCTCTCCAGATACTCAGTTCCTAACCGATTCTTCGAAAACGATCATCGCTCATAACGACAGCCCCGACGTCGGTTTCGATGCCAGCATCAATCCCTACCGCGGCTGCGAGCACGGGTGTGTTTATTGTTACGCTCGTCCCTCGCATGAATATCTTGGATTTTCAGCGGGGCTCGATTTCGAGACCAAAATCATGGTCAAGCACGCCGCGCCGGACCTCCTCCGGAAAGAATTAGCCAGCCCCAAATGGGAGCCTAAAGTCTTGGCCATGAGCGGGGTCACCGACTGTTACCAGCCGGTGGAGAAAAAACTCGAGCTGACGCGCCGCTGTTTGGAGGTCTTCCGTGATTTTCTCAACCCGGTCGTCGTTGTGACGAAAAACTATCTGGTCACCCGCGACATCGATCTCCTCTCCGAGATGGCCCGTTATCGCTGCGCCGCGGTTTTGGTTTCGCTTACCACGCTGGATGCCAAGCTTTCAGCGTCGATGGAGCCGCGCGCATCCAGGCCGGCCCGCCGCCTTGCCGCCATCGAGGCGCTCGCTAAGGCCGGTGTTCCCGTGGGTTTCCTGCTTGCGCCGATGATCCCGGCCCTTACCGATGCCGAGGCTCCGGCGATTGTCGAGTCCGCGGCCCGCGCCGGCGCGCGCTTCGGCGGCTGCGTTCCGTTGCGTTTGCCATACGGCGTAAAAGAACTTTTCGAAAACTGGCTCCAGAGAAATTACCCGGAGAAAAAGGAGAAGATTTTAAACCGTATTCGCGCGATCCGGGGCGGGAGGCTTAACGATCCCCGTTTTCATGCGCGCATGAAAGGCGAGGGCATCTTTGCCGAGCAGATGGCGGAGCTTTTCCGCCTCGCGTGCAAGAAAGCTGGAATTACCGAGAGACATCCTCCGCTTTCGACCGACCATTTCCGCCGTCCGTCAACCTCTCAGCTCGGCCTCTTTTAGGCCCCGAATAGAATTTCCAAGAAATACCGGGTCAAACAGGAAACGCGGGGACTTTCTGAGGGTAAAAAGCGGGCGCTGGGCTAGCAGCAATGCCCCGGGCCGACCGCCATTTTTTCCAGGTCACGGAAGTGGGCGGGCCCATCTCGTGGTGGGATTTAAGCCGTAGGGGGTTGGGTTCTCGCGGACCTTGGGTCGGTATTGACAATGGATTATGCTCGTTCATGCTGAGGCTTTCGAAGCACACCATCATCACAGAACTTGATTGCTTTCTGGCTTTAGGGATAAAAAGCTGTTCGTTAGGCCATATGCCGCCATGAAAAGCTGCGAGCTATCGTTGCGATTGGCGCGACCGGCAGAGGCTGCCGCCATCGCTATTTTGTCGCGGGATTTGATTGAATACGGTCTCCGGTGGCGCTGGACACCCGCACGGGTTGCAGCGAGTATTCGCGCCCCCGATGTTAACGTGCTCGTCGCTTACATTCGGGGTAACCTTGCCGGGTTTGCGATTATGCGCTACGGCAACGACGACGCGCACTTGGACCTTCTCGCCGTGGCTCCGCCCTATAGACGAGCAGGCCTAGGACGCCGACTCATTGAGTGGCTCGAGAAGTGCGCCGTCGTAGCAGGCATATTCAGCGTCACGCTGGAAGTGCGCGAGGGGAATGAAGGAGCCCAGCTCTTCTACAAGCGGATGGGCTATCGCACCCTCGGTCACCTACCCGGCTACTACCAGGGTATTGAGGCAGCGCTCCGCATGGGCCGAAATTTGTCTTGCGGATCTCCGGACCACCGGATTCGGGGGACACAACAGAAGATATTCGAGAAGTTATTTGGG
>JACPFH010000140.1 GCA_016183075.1 Deltaproteobacteria bacterium
GGAACATCTTGAAGAGCTGCGCTGGTGTTTGCTGAAATCCCTTGCCGCCGTTGGGGTAGCGTTCGCCGCGAGCTACCTCTTTTCGGATCGCATTTTCAGTTTCATGGTTGCCCCTCTAACGCAGCTTCTCGAGCCGGGGCAGGCCCTGATCGGGACAGGGGTGGCGGAGGCTTTTTTCACCGAGATCAAGGTTGCCCTGGT
Source organism: Deltaproteobacteria bacterium (assembly GCA_016183075.1). Taxonomy (GTDB): domain Bacteria; phylum Desulfobacterota; class Binatia; order UBA9968; family UBA9968; genus 2-12-FULL-57-22. Next base: position 202 of record JACPFH010000140.1, read on the forward strand.
GACGAGCATCTTTCTCGCCGGTCCGGTTATTTTTTACCAGCTCTGGCGCTTCGTTGTCCCGGGGCTTAAAGAACAGGAGCGACGCCTGACCATCCCATTTGTGCTGTGCGCATCGCTTTTTTTCATCGGCGGCGCCTATTTCTGTTACCGGGTGGTTTTACCGTTCGCGTTTATTTACTTTATCGAGCAATACAGGTCATTGGGGGTGGCTCCGGAGATCCGCATCGGCGAGTATTTCACCTTCTTTTTTCGCATGATTTTGGCCTTTGGGATCACTTTTGAGTTGCCGGTTTTTACGTTCTTCTTGGCACGCCTGGGGATATGGACTCATCGCATGCTCTGGGGCTATTTTCGCTATGCCATCCTGGTGATCTTCACGGTCGCGGCGATTTTGACTCCGGGACCCGATGTGGTCTCGCAAATCCTTCTCGCTGTTCCCTTGACGTTGCTTTACGTGCTGAGCATAGGGGTCGCGTACGTCTTTCGGCGCCGTGATTGAGAACGGGTTGGAAGCCCATGACCGACGCGGGCTCGCGGGTTTTGGCATCGCTTTGCGGCCTCATGATGCGCGACTCGGCGTTCCCAATCGCTGGCTGGTTGCGACGTAGCTTCAGAAGGAGAGGTCGGGGGTCGTGGTAATTCTGTTGATTTTAACGATTAGCGTTGCCGCTTTGGGGTTTGCGGGCTACCTGGCCTGGCACGTGTGCCGGCAAGACAAGGGAACGCGCGAGATGCAGGACATCTCGAACGCGATCCAGGAGGGCGCGGAGGCTTTTCTGGCCCGCCAGAACAAGACGGTTCTTGTCCTGTCTTGTGTTTTGGCCTTCTTGATCTTCTCGCTCTACGACCTCGTGCGCGCTCCCAATCCTGTCGATCCGGCGCCGCCTCTTCAGCTTGCCTTTTGGACGACGCTCGCGTTTGTGCTGGGAGCTTTCTGTTCCATCGTCGCCGGATATGTCGGGATGTGGGTGTCGATCCGCGCAAACATCCGCACGGCGGCAGCGGTTCGAAGTAGTCTGGACCGGGCCCTGCGCCTTGCGCTGCGGGGAGGCGCGGTGTCGGGAATCTTTGTGGTTGCGATGAGCCTTCTAGGGGTGGCCGGGCTTTATAGTCTGCTTGACCTGTTGAGTTACAGCCCTCAAAAAATCCCCTTTATGATTGTCGGCTACGGATTTGGCGCCTCTTTTGTCGCGCTGTTCGCCCAGCTCGGCGGCGGCATCTATACGAAAGCGGCGGATGTGGGAGCCGACCTCGTAGGCAAAGTCGAGGCTGGAATTCCGGAAGATGATCCACGCAACCCCGCCGTGATCGCCGATCTGGTCGGAGACAATGTCGGCGACTGCGCGGGACGGGGTGCGGACCTGTTCGAGTCTACCGCGGCGGAAAATATCGGCGCGATGATCCTGGGAGTCGGTTTGTTTCCTTTCTTCGGCGTCGGCGGTATTCTTTTCCCTCTGGTCGCGCGAGCTTTTGGGCTCCTCGCCTCCGTTGCCGGGGTGCTCACGGTCAAAAGCGACGAGAGGGGCGATCCGATGACCGCCCTGAACCGCGGTTTTTACGTGGCCAGCATCCTCGCGATCATCGGATTTTACGTGGCAACCCGCTGGCTGCTCCGCGTCGAGCCCGCGACGCATCCGGAGGCCGAGGCGGCATGGCTTTACTTTTTCCTTTGCGGCGTCATCGGGATTCTCACCAGTCAGGCTTTCCTTTATATCACCCAGTACTACACGGAATATAAGTACCGCCCCGTGCGTTCGATTGCCGAAGCTTCCCAGACGGGGCCGGCCACCAACATCATCACCGGGATGGCCGTTGGAATGGAGTGCACGGCGGTCCCGGTGGTGGTCATATCGGTCGCGCTCATCGGCTCCTATTATCTGGGCAATGCGAGCGGCGTTCCGAACGCGGGCCTCTTTGGTACCGCGGTCGCGACGATGGGGATGCTTGGAACGGCGGCCTATATTCTGGCCATGGACACGTGTGGTCCGATCACGGACAATGCCGGGGGGATCGTCGAGATGAGTCGCCAGCCCGTGGAGGTGCGGCGGAAAACCGCCCGGCTCGATGCGGTGGGCAACACCACCAAAGCGCTCACCAAGGTCTATGCGATCGGATCGGCGGCGCTGTCGTCTTGTCTGCTGTTCTCGGCTTAC
>JACPFH010000141.1 GCA_016183075.1 Deltaproteobacteria bacterium
CCGGCGGCGCGGGCCCAAGGCAGACAAGTCGATCCCGCCCATGCCAGGCAGAGAATGGTCGAACAGGACCTGCGCGGGCGCGGCGTCAGGGACGTAAGAGTCCTTCAGGCGATGAGCCAGGTGCCGCGCCACCTTTTTGTCCCGGAGGGATTGCGAGCATTCGCTTACGAGGATCGCCCCCTCCCCATCGGCGAAGAACAAACCATCTCCCAACCCTATATGGTTGCGCTCATGACCGAGCTATTGCAGCTCCAAGGAAACGAGAAGGTGCTGGAGGTCGGCACGGGCTCCGGCTATCAAGCCGCCGTCCTCAGCCATCTGGCAAAGGAGGTCTATACGATTGAAATTCTCCCTGCTTTGGCCGAAAAGGCACGGGAAAATCTCCTCCGCCTTGGTTACACCCAGGTCCGGGTCAAGGCGGGCGACGGATTCTTCGGCTGGGAGGAGAAGGGGCCTTTTGACGCGATCTTGATCACCGCTTCAGCGCCGAGAGTTCCCGAGCCGCTGTGGCAGCAACTGAGCGAAAGAGGGTGTCTGGTCATGCCGCTGGGCGCGGAAGGTCAACCGCAAAAATTGGTCCGCGTAAGAAAAATTGACGGGCGCCTTCGTATCGAGGAGGTCACCGACGTGGTTTTCGTTCCCATGAAGGGAGCGATTGAGAAAGCCCGCCCGTGATCGGTTTGTTCCGATCTCGCTTTGACTCGGCGTCGGCGAAGCGATAGATAATCTCTCCGGGTCGGACCAGGTTGAGTTCTTCGCGGGCGATCCTCTCCAGGTACCGATCATCATGGCGGAGGCGGTAGATGCGTTCCCGCAGAATTTCATTCTCCTTCTGCAGGACGAAGTTCCTCTCCTCCAGCCTCTTCTGCTCTTGCCCCAGACGCCAGACGTGGAGCGCTCCTCTTTCGCCAAAGACCGTAAAGAGGGATAGGGTAACGAGAAGGGCGGAAAGAACATAAACAAGCCCGCGCTTCGCTCTCTTACATCGAGCCATAGATGAAAGTTGGCACGAAGAATTATTTATAGCACATTTTATCCTTCTCTGCTCCTTTTCGGTCTGTGCTCCTCTTCAAGGCGAGGCGCACCGCATGGCAAGACTCGAGGAGCGGGAGCAAAAAATTAGTTGGAGGTGAGAGATGAAGATTCAACGAGTACACGCCCGGGAGGTTCTGGACTCGCGCGGCCAGCCCACTGTGGAGGCGGACGTGGCGCTGAAAGGCGTCCTGGGGCGGGCCACGGTGCCCTCCGGGGCCTCAACCGGGGAACACGAAGCCGTCGAGCTGCGGGACGGGGGCGAGCGCTTCGGCGGCAAAGGAGTTGAGCGGGCCGTGGCCAACGTCAATCGCATCCTGGCGCCGCGCCTGCGCGGCAGGGATGCCAAAGATCAAAAAGGCATCGACCGGCTGATGATCGAGCTGGACGGCACCTCGAACAAGAGCAAGCTAGGCGCCAATGCGATCCTGGCTGTTTCCCTCGCGGTTGCGAAGGCCCAAGCGCAAGCCGAAAAGCTGCCGCTCTACCGTTACTTGGGCGGTACCCGGGCCAAGACCCTGCCGGTCCCGCAATTGAACGTGGTGAACGGGGGAGTCCACGCGGACAACAACGTGGATGTTCAGGAGTTCATGGTCATCCCTTGCGGCATGGAGAACTTCGCCGCGGCGCTAAGGGCAGCAGCCGAGATCTTTCAAGCCCTGAAAAAGGTCTTGCAGAAGCGCGGTTACTCCACCAGCGTGGGAGCGCCCCGGGATCCAAGTGGCTCGGGGGCTGGACGTGGCTGCGAGCGAGCGCTGGGAGGACGGCTCTTACGTATTCAAGAAATCCGACGGCGCCCGAAAAGGCGCGGACGAGATGATCCGTCTCTACGAAAATTGGGTGCGACAGTATCCGATCATCTCGATTGAAGACCCGCTGGCCGAAGACGATTGGAAGGGCTGGAGAACGCTGACGGAGGCGCTGGGAAAAAAAGTGCAGATCGTCGGCGACGACATCTTCGTAACCAATAAAGACAGACTCCAGCGGGGGATAGAGTTGGGAGTGGCCAACTCGATTCTAATCAAGGTGAACCAGATCGGCACGCTGACCGAAACCCTGGAAACGATGGAACTCGCGAAAAAGTCCGGTTACACGACAGTGATCTCGCACCGCTCGGGCGAGACCGAGGACGCCACTATCGCCGATCTCGCCGTTGCAACCAACGCCGGACAGATCAAGACCGGGGCTCCCTGCCGGGGCGAGAGGACCGCGAAATACAACCAGCTTTTGCGGATCGAGGAGGAGCTTGGGAAAAGGGCCGTCTACGCCGGGAAGAAGGCTTTCAGGCTAATGTCCTGACCCGGCAGGGTGTTAAAAAACCCAGTTCTCAGACCGGTCAAAAAGGGTTGACCTGAGCCGAACCAAAGGTTCCAGTCGCAAGGCGCGCAGTTATCGTTACTCGTGTCCGTGGCTCGTGTTCGTGAACGAGCACGAAATCCGAGCACGAGAGAAGAGCGGCCGCGTACTGACAGAGCCTCTCTGCAGAAGAGCACAAGCTCTACGAGCAGCTGCGCACCCTCAGGCAGGAGGCGTCAACCCCCTAAGAGGAGGAAGCGATTATGGCAAATGGCATCATGCGCATTCCCGCACCCATCAACGAGCCGATTCACGCTTACGCGCCGGGGGCGGCCGAACGCACCGCCCTCAAGCACCGGCTGCAGCAGATGCTTGGCGAACAGGTTGAGATTCCTGTGATTATCGGTGGCAAGACGCTCTACACAGGGGTGACCACGTCGGTGGTCTGTCCCCACGACCACGGCCACGTCCTGGCCATAGCCCACCAGGCTGGCGCCGCCGAGGTGCAGCAGGCGGTCCTGGCTGCCCGTGCGGCGTGGCAGACCTGGTCCGAGATGGCCTGGGAGGCCCGCGCGGCGGTGTTTCTCAAGGCGGCCGAGCTGCTGGCAGGGCCGTGGCGCGACACGCTCAACGCGGCCACCATGCTCAACCAATCAAAAACAGTGTTCCAGGCGGAGATTGACTCGGCCTGCGAGCTGATCGACTTCTGGCGCTTCAATCCCTACTACATGTGGCAGATGTACGCTGAGCAGCCGAGCTCGATGCGGGGCATCTGGGATTACGCCGAGTACCGGCCACTGGAAGGGTTTATTTTTGCCGTTACCCCGTTCAACTTTACTTCTATTGCCGGGAACCTGCCGACCGCACCCGCCCTCATGGGCAACACGGTGCTGTGGAAACCCGCCTCGTCAGCACTCCTGCCGGCCTATTACCTCATGCAACTGCTCGCAGAGGCCGGTCTGCCACCGGGTGTGATCAACTTCCTGCCTGGCCGTGGAGGCCAGGTGGGCAACCCGGTGCTGGCGTACCCTGAGATGGCCGGGGTCCACTTTACCGGGTCAACCGCAGTGTGGCAGGGGATGTGGCAACACATTGGGGCAAACATTGCGCACTACAAGTCGTATCCCCGCATTGTAGGGGAGACGGGCGGCAAGGATTTTGTGTTTGCGCACCACTCAGCCGACCTCCCGAGTCTGGTGACCGGCCTGGTGCGGGGCGCTTTCGAGTTCCAGGGGCAGAAATGCTCGGCTGCCTCACGGGCGTATATCCCACGTTCGCTGTGGCCAGCAGTGCGGGGGTCGCTCGAGCAGGCACTCAGCCGTATTCGCATGGGCTCGCCACTCGATTTCCGCAACTTCATGAGCGCGGTGATCGACGGGCCGGCCTTTGACAACATCATGAGCTATATCGGGTATGCCAGGGGCACAGACGGCTTCGAGCTCGTCTGCGGCGGCCACGGCGACAAATCCGTGGGCTACTTCATCGAGCCGACGGTCATTGTGTCACGGGACCCGGTCTCCACCCTGATGCGTGAAGAGATCTTTGGCCCTGTGTTGACGGTGTACGTGTACGAGGACACCCGCCTGGACGAGGCGCTGCACCTCTGCGATACCGGCAGTCCTTACGCTCTGACTGGCTCGATCTTCGCCCGTGACCGGGCCGCCATTGTCACCATGAGTGCGGCTCTGCGCCACGCCGCCGGGAATTTTTACATTAACGACAAGCCCACCGGCGCTGTTGTCGGCCAACAGCCCTTCGGCGGCTCGCGGGCCTCGGGGAGCAACGACAAGGCCGGCTCGATACTCAATCTGCTGCGCTGGACCTCACAGCGGACAGTGAAGGAAAATTTTGTGCCGCCGACGGATTTCCCCTATCCCCACATGGGCGAGGAGTAAGCGTGCGATACGTCTGCCAGCGGCTCAACGTACAATGAAGACAAGATCGCCGGGTAAACGCAGCCGTTCGATGCAGCGCATCATCCCTGTATGCAAAAACCCGGGCGGGATAAGGGGTCTTTTCCTGTGCGGGGCACCTGTCTACCGCCACGCAGTGGCAGGCAGGCGCGGACAGGCCTGGCATCCGCGTTGCCGAATGTTGTTTGGTGATCAGTCAGCGGACAGAGAAGGGCGACGGCCCAAAAAGTCAAAAAGGTCTGCCCGACCCCAGTCTCCGCATGCGTTTAGATCC
>JACPFH010000095.1 GCA_016183075.1 Deltaproteobacteria bacterium
CAACCGGAGCGGCTCGTCCAGCCCGAAACCTTCGGCCATTTTCTCGACTTCCTGAGCGCCATGGAAGCCCCTTCATCGCCGTACCTGCCAAGTAGCTGGTCGGCGGAAATATTCGCTTCGGTCCTTTTCCATAGGCCCACGGACCGCTGGTTTTTCTTCGCGCTGATAACGAGCTATGCCTTTTTCCTGCCTCTGGCCGCCTCGTGGATCTCCGCAGCCGTCTATCTCTCCGGCTGGTCAAAAGCCCAGGAGGCCAGGCAAGGACGCCAGCCGAGCAACGTCCTGGACCGTATTCTCCGCTGGGTGACGCATCCGTTTCCGCCGGCGGCAAAGGCAATCATGCTCAAGGACATCAAAAGCTTCCTGCGCGACACGACCCAATGGTCCCAGCTTTTTTTGCTGCTCGCCCTCGTCGTCGTATATGTTTACAATTTCAAGGTCTTGCCGCTCGACCGCTCTCCCATCCCGACGGAAACTCTGCGCACCGTCATTTCCTTTACTAACGTCGCCCTCGCCGGTTTTGTCTTGAGCGCCGTAGCCATGCGTTTCGCCTTCCCCGGGGTCAGCCTCGAGGGCCGGGCCTTTTGGATCCTGCAAACCTCGCCCATCTCGCTCAAGTCCCTGCTGTGGAGCAAATTCTGGCTCAACCTGATCCCGCTGCTCGTTCTCGGGGAACTCCTGGTCTTCTTTACTAACCTTCTTTTGCGCGTTCCCTTGTGGATGATGAGCCTTTCCCTGGTTACGGTCTTCCTTATGACCTTCGGGATCACGGCGATCGGGGTCGGCGTCGGGGCCCTGTATCCCAAGTTTACCTATGACCACGTGGCGGAGATCCCGACCAGCTTCGGGGGAGCAGTCTGCATGATCTTCAGCGTGGCGTTCATCGGCGCCACCGTCATGATCGAGGCTTGGCCCGTTTACGTGCTCGCGATGCAAGGGCTCAGCCTCGGTACAGTGACCGGAGCAGGCCGGATCCTGGCCCCTTCCCTGGCCGGAGTCGCCGCGCTCACGGCAATCGCGGTCGTCCTTCCCATCAAACTCGGCTTGAAGCGGCTCGAAGCCATGTGCGAATGAAAATGGTGGAAATTTGGGGTACAAGAAAAGGGAGCGCCGCAAGCGCCGGATGACCAACACGGAGCATAACGTGGAGCTTGCCCACACGGTCTTTGAACCTCGCGGCCGAGGCCCGCATCCCACGATACTTGCCCTCCATGGCTGGGGGGCGAGCGCCATGGATCTGCTGGGGCTGGCGCCGTACCTCGGGGGAGGCCGCTTCCTCGCGCTTTGCCCGCAAGGCCCGCTCGAAACCCCCATCGGGCCCGGCGCCGTGAGCTACGGCTGGTTTCCCCTCGCTTTAGGCGGTCCGCCCAACGAGCCGGCGATTCTCGACGCCGCCGAGCGACTGAGGACCTTTCTTGCCGAAGCCGAAGAACGCTACCCGATCGACCCGCAAAAGCTCGTCCTGCTGGGTTTCAGTCAGGGCGGCGTGATGGCTTACAGTCTCGCTCTCAGAGAACCCCAACGCTTTGCCGCCGCCATCGTGCTCAGCTCCTGGCTGCCCAAAGAGCTCGCCGCTCGCCTCGCTGCAGCCGGGGCGGCGAGCTTTCCCCCGATTCTCGTGCAGCATGGCTCGCGCGATGATCTCATCAGCGTCGAGCAGGCCCGAAGCTCGATCGAGACGCTGCGCGATCTGCGGGTTCCGGTCACGTACCGGGAATACGATATGGGCCACGAGATCAGCCCGCGTAGCCTGGCGGATCTCGCCTCGTGGCTGGAGGAAAAAATCCTCTCGCCCATCATCGCGCCATAGTGAAAGGACAAGACCCATATGCGTTTTGGCGTGATCTTTCCTCAAACCGAGATCGGAGCCGACCCGATTGCCGTTCGCGACTACGCCCAGGCGGCTGAGGGACTCGGTTACGATCACCTCGCGGCCTATGACCATGTCCTCGGGGCGAACCCGGCGAGGCGGCCCGGGTGGAGGCCTCCTTACACCCACAAGGACTCGTTTCACGAGCCGTTCGTTCTGTTCGGCTACCTCGCCGGCCTGACCAGACGGATCGAATTGACCACGCAGATCATCATCCTGCCGCAACGGCAAACCGCGCTCGTTGCCAAGCAGGCCGCCGCGGTAGACGTGCTTTGCGGCGGCCGGCTGCGCTTGGGCATCGGGATCGGTTGGAACGATGTCGAATACGAGGCCCTGGGGGAAAACTTCAAAAACCGCGGGCGAAGGTCGGAAGAGCAAATCGAGGTGTTGCGCCGGCTGTGGACCGGGGAACTGGTCACCTTCCATGGAGCGTGGCACAGGATCACGGATGCGGGGTTGAATCCGCTCCCGGTCCAAAGACCCATCCCTATCTGGCTGGGAGGCGGCACCGACGCCGTGCTGCGGCGGATCGCGCGTCTCGGCGACGGCTGGTTCCCGTTGCTTCAACCCGACGAAAAATGTCGCGCGATGATCGAAAAGCTTAAGACTTATACCCGCGAAGCCGGCAGGGACCCGAGTACGATCGGGATCGAGGGGCGAGTCTTGTTCGGGGAGGCAGCGCCGCAGGCCTGGTCGAAGGTCGTAGCCACATGGCGCGAGCTAGGCGCGACTCATGTTTCCCTTAACACGATGAAGGCCGGCCTCACTTCTCCGCAAGCACATATCGACGCCATCCGGCGATTTAAACAGGTCGCTGGAAACTGAACAATCCTCGGCTTCAAGCCGAGGGGTTCCGGAACCGTCGACTGGAAGTCGACTACCTCCCTATTCAGTCATTCCCGCGCAGGCGGGAATCCAGTCTTTGCCTCATGGATTTCGCCGCCACCGTCCTGGATGCCCGCTTACGCGGGCATGACGGACTTCCGCTTCGCCTGAAGGCGAGGGGTTTCAACCATCCCCGGACCGGATACTAACCCCGAACATAGCTGAGATCTTTCGCCATCGCCTCCAGCCGGGCGATGCGCTCCTCGACCGGCGGGTGCGTACTGAACAGCGTGTGGAGCCCGCTGGCGCTCAGCGGGTTCACGATAAACATGTGCGCGGTAGCCTGCGCCGTGGCTTCATTCACTGCAAGCGGAACCCGTTCGGACGCCATGTGCAGTTTGCGCAGGGCGCCGGCGAGCGCCAGGGGATCGCCGCTCAACTTCGCTCCGCCCGCATCGGCCCCATACTCCCGGGAGCGGGAGACCGCCATCTGAATCAGCATCGCAGCCAGCGGAGCCACGATCATCATCACGAGAAGTCCCAGGACATTTCCCCCGTTGTTCTCATCCCGATCCCTGCCCCCGCCAAAGATCATCGCCCACTGGGCCATCCACGCCAGATAGCTGATCGCTCCCGCCAGCGTGGCGGCGATCGTGCTCACGAGAATGTCCCGGTGCCGCACGTGCGCCAGCTCGTGGCCCAGAACTCCCCGAAGTTCTCTCGGCGTCAGCAGACGGCGGATTCCGTCGGTGACGGCCACTGCGGCGTGCTCCGGATTGCGGCCCGTTGCAAAGGCGTTCGGGGCCTCTTGAGGAAGCATAAAGACGCGTGGCATCGGAAGACCGGCCCGCTGGGTCAACTCCTGGACGAGGCCGTAAAGCTCCGGATCATCGCCCGGACCTACTTCCCTCCCGCCGTACATCGCCACGACGATCCGATCGCTGAACCAGTAGCTGAAGAAGTTCATCACGCCGGCGAAGATCAAAGCAATGACCGCGCCCTGTCTCCCGCCGATCATGTCTCCGGTCCAGACCAGGATTGCGGTCAAGACAGCCAACAGAATGGTGGTTCGAATCGCGTTCACCTTTAACCCTCCTTGATGGGACTCCCCTCGGGGGGTGTCTCCACCTAATATCCTACTGAGCGACGCACGGTTGTCAACGGGTCTCGGGCTCTCGTGCAATTTGAACGCCGAAACGGTTCAAGCCGTTCAATCCGTCGGCAGAGGCTTACCGGCCGCAGCCGAAGGCGCGCTCCCCGAGGGAGCTTGTCCAAGCAACTGGCGAACCGCAGCAAAAGGGTCCTGATTGTCCGGCAACGAGTCTCTAATCAGCGCAACCATCCGCGCCAGGTCCTTTCCGTGGACCACGTAGAGGGACTCGAAAAGCTCCAGCTCCCTGAGATAGAGAAGGTAATGCACGGCTGCGGGCGGCCGGCGGTTTGCGCCGCCCATGCGCGCTTGCTCGCCGCGAAAATCTCTTCTCGTTGGCGAAGCTTTTCTTCGAGCGGCAGATCCCGCGCATACAGCTCGCGCAGCGAATCAGCCGAGCGGGTGATGAAGGCGGCGAACTCAAGCTCCTCCTGCCAGGCCTGTTCGGCCAGGCGATGCTCGGGGCTTCGCTCCCCATAACGATCGCGAAAAAAGTGGATGGCCGCCCGGTTGCCGAAGAAGTTGGCCAGGCTCTCGTTGAAATCGAGGCTGCCCTTGACGAACAAGGTGTTGTGAAACAGCTCATGGAAAACGACCCTGGCGAGGGTCACCTTGTCATATCTGAGCAGATGGGCGAGCAACGGATCATCAAACCAACCCAAGGTGCTGAAGGCCGGCGTGGTTCGGATGAAGGTATCGTAACCCCGCGCCGCGAAGCGTTCGGCTTCAGCCTTGGCGGCCTCCTCGGAGAAAAAACCCTTGTAGGAAACGCGTCCGACAAAGAGAAACCACCAGGTGTAGGGACTCAAGTCGGTCTTCGGCACCGCCATGAAGACATACGAGAGAGCGGAGCGATCGACATAGGAATAACTCGCGTAGCTTCCGTCAACCCTGAATTTCAACGTGTCCCGCGCATAGTCGCGCATGCCCAGGACCAGTTGCAGTTTCTCCCGGTTCTCGGGCCCGAGGTTGGAGTTTTGAAGCATTTCGGCGATCGGCTGGCGCCGCCACAGGATTTTCCCCTCTTCGTAGGCGGCCCGCAGAACGTAGAGCGGAGAACAGCCCGAGATGAAGATCAGCAGAAGAAAAGTAAAAACACCTGCGTACAAGATGGTCGATCGCGACATGGTTGCTCGCCAGCGTTCTTAACTACGGGCTGATACCCGCACGCTACGCCAAAAACCAGCCCGCAGGCAAATGACGCTCCAAAAATCCTTGCGGCCGAACCCTTTCACCCGCAAGCCATGGACCCCAATGCATGAATTGTGTTGACTCCAGAACGAGCCGAAAGTATTGTTCGGCTGACAGGAGGGCAACATGAAAAGATCCTTTCATCGTTGCGTTCTCGGCATCGTGCGCGCCTGCGTTGTCGGCTCAGCCATCGCCGGAGGCCTGGCGGACGCCCAGACCGTCACCCGGCTCTCCATTGCCACCGGAGGCACCGGAGGCGTCTACTACCCCCTGGGCGGTGGGATGGCGGCTCTTATCTCGAAAAACATTCCGGCGGTGGAGGCCACCGCCGAGGTCACCACCGCGTCCGTGGACAATATGAAGCTCCTTCACACGGGAAAGGTGGCGCTCGCGCTTACGCTGCCTGACACAGCCTGGGATGCTACCCAGGGCCAGATAAAGGGTCTTAAGGAGAAGATTGCTGTGCGCAGCTTGCTGGCCCTTTACTCCAACTATATGCATATCGTGACACTCGAAGGCAGCGGGATCAAGAGCGTGCCCGATCTCAAGGGCAAGCGCGTCTCCACGGGCGCGCCAGGCTCAGGGACCGAGGTGAAGGGCCTGCGCGTCCTCGAAGCATCCGGTCTCACTCCCAAAGATCTGAGGAGCCAGGAGCGCCTGGGCGTGGCCGAGTCCGCCGGAGCGCTGAAGGACCGCAAAGTCGACGCTTTCATATGGGATGGAGGGCTCCCCACCGCCGCCATCCTCGATCTGGCTGCCACACCCGGCATCAAGATTTATCTCGTCCCCCACGGCGAGGCAGTCCCGAAGATGGTGGCAAAGTACGGGCCCTTGTACTTTGTGGGCGAGATCGCCAAGGGGACCTATGCCGGAATGGCGCGAGAGGTGCCGGTTGCCGCTGTGACCAACCTCCTCGTGGCTCACGAGCGGATGCAGGAGTCGCTGGCTTACCAGATCACCAGGGTCTTACTGGAACATACGCCGGAACTGGTGGCTGTGCACAAGGCCGCGCGAGAGATTACGCTCAAGAACGCCGTGCTCGGCTCCCCCATACCTTTCCATCCGGGCGCGCTGCGCTACTATAAAGAGAAAGGCATCAAGGTCCCTTCGAGCTAAGAGACCTCCACAGCATTGAAGCCTGTTTTACCACTAGTGCTGACGGTGGCGCTGCACGTCCCTGCGAGCGCCGAGACCGTCTGCGTCCGCGCGGAGGTGGCGAGCGAGGCTGTCGCTATTTTACCGACCGCTGTCGGAAAAGAGTTACGAGTCGCCTTTGGCCATTCGATCTACGGGTCTCGGGTGGAAGAGCGGTTCCGGCCCGGCGGGAGGCAGGATGGTGGGTTGTCCGGGGAGAGCAGCGCGATATCTCAACCCTTCACCTGCGGGTCTCCCCCGAATCGGCGATGCGTCTGAGCCTCGGCGCGCGGACGATCCTGCTTACCGAGATCGTGGACCCCGGCGAAGTCCTTCGCATCAGCGTCGGGCCATGCCCGCGACCGACGGGAGCGCGAGCGAGGCTGTAGACGTAGTAACATGTAAGCTGGTGCAGGCCCTGACCATTTTGAACTGTTTGAACGTTTGGAACGTTTTGAACGCCGAACCGGTTCAAGCCGTTCAAGTCGTTCAAATCGTTCAACCGGTCGGCATGAACCCATCGGCCGCAGCCTGATGGCTCGGCCCCGGGGGGGCTTTCGAGGGAACGGTGT
>JACPFH010000142.1 GCA_016183075.1 Deltaproteobacteria bacterium
ATCCTTTCGCCTTTACCAGATCCGCGTAGGTCATTCGCCGCTCGGCCCGGCGGTGCAAGACGCCACCGTTGGCGATGAAAATATCGTCGGGGCTGGCGCCGAAGTGCTCGGCCGCGATTTTCTTAACTTCCTCCTTGGCTTTGATCGCGGCATCGTAGGCCGCGTTGCCGTAGACCCGCGTGGCCCGGCTTCCGCCGACGCCCGTATCTTTTCTCCCGGTTTTCGTGTCCAGCGATCGGGCGCGGATCTTACGGACCGGAACCTCAAGCTCTTCGCCGACGATCTCGCACAAGACGGTGTACGTGCCGCATCCTTGATCGAGCATCGCCGAGGCAAGGGTGATCTCGCCCTTTTCGTCGATGGTGATGGTGACCGCTCCTTCGCCGCCGTTGGGGAGCCACTGGGTCACGGCGATTCCGCGCCCGGTATTCTTCGGCTTCGGCTTGCGGTATCCCGATTCTCTCAGCGCCATCTCCAGCGCCTCTTCGCCTTTGATGTGACCGACCTCGCCCCCCGTGGGCAGCTCGTCGCCGTCGCGCATCAGGTTTTTCCTTCTGAACTCGGCGGGATCCATGCCCAGCCTTCGCGCCACACGATCCATCTGGCTCTCGTTGGCGAAGGCTCCCTGCGGATCGCCGGGAGCCCGCATGTGACCGCACGGGATCTTATTCGTGTAAACCATTCGTTCCTCTACCGCCGCATGAGGGATCCGGTAAGGGCCCGGGCACTCCCTCGGGCCCTGAAGGAATCCGTTGGGCTTGAAGGCCCCGTAAGCCCCGCTGTCGAATAGGAAGTCCATGTGATGCGCTACAAGGGTTCCGTCCTTTTTCACCCCGGTTTTGATCTTGATGACGGATGAATGTCTTGGGTTGCCCGCCGTGAACTCTTCGTCATAATCCATGAGCATCTTTACCGGCCGGCCGCTCTTCAGTGAGAGAAAGTAACAGACCGCAAGGTCCATGAAGTCTCCCTTGCCGCCGAAATCGCCGCCGATGTAAACGGGGTGAACCACGAGTTTTTCCGGGTCGATTTTGACTGCGTGTGCTAACTGGTCCCGCACGCCATAGGGCACTTTGCTGCACGACCATAGGTCCGCGCCTCCGGATTCATTAGCCTTGATCACGCACGAGTGCGGCTCGATGTAGGCGTGATGAACCTTATTCGTCGTAAACGTGTTTTCGACGATCACATCGGACTCATGGAATCCAAGGTCGAGGTTCCCCTTTTTCCACTCCATATAAATAAATACGTTGCTCGGCGCGTCCAGCTTGGCCGGAAGGCCCTCGTAACTCGCCACCTCCGGGTGTATGGGCCGAGCCGTCGGGCTCATGGCTTCCACCGGATCGAGCACCGGCTCCCATTCTTCGTATTCGACCTCGATCAAGTCGAGCGCCTGCTCGGCGATTTCCTCCGTTTCCGCGGCGACTGCGGCTACCTTTTCACCGATGAACCGGACCACTCCGTCCGCCAGTATGGGCATGTCGTACACCCGCCGGCCGATCTTCAGGCCCGTTACGTCTTCGCCGGTGATGACGGTCTTGACGCCGGAGACCTGTAAAGCGCGGCCGATGTCGATGCGCTGGATTCGTCCGGAGGGTATGGGGCTTCTCAACACCTTTCCCCAGAGCATTCCGGGTAGAACTACGTCGACCGCGTAAACCGCCTGGCCGCTAACCTTATACTCGCCTTCCACCCTTGGTGTCGGTCTGCCCACTACTTTCTTCGCCATAGTTACTTTGCCTCCATTTTTTACTTCTCACTCCTACTTCTTATAAAGCTGCTTGATGAACCCTGTGGCTTCCAGCTCCTGAACGAAGCTCATGTCCACGAAGGTTTTAGGATCAGCGGCGGCGGCCTTCGGGTTACGGGGCGCCATATCATCCAGGAGCGTCTTTACCCCGTCGGGGGTGGGGTACGGTGCCTGCGGGAAGACTCCGCTGTATGCTCTGTAAGCCCGCTCCAGGCCTTCCGGATCCGTCATTCTCAGATTCTTGCTGAAGATCGCTTTCGAAGGCTCCTTCTCTGTCTTCAGAAAATGAAGGGCCTCGGTCATCGCCCGGGCGAATTTTGCCACCACGGGGCGCTTTGCCTTGATGACGGCCTCCCTTGTGAGCACGCCATTCCACCAGAAGGGTATTTTCAGCGAGCCGATGTCCAGGAAATCTTTGAATCCCAGCTTTTCCGCCTCTCGCACAAAGGGCTCCGGCATAATCGTAAACTGGACCACTCCTTTTGAGAGCGCGGCGAATCGTTCCGGGTTGCCGCCGGCAGAAATAATCTTGGTGTCTTTATCAGGATCGACCCCCAGCCTTCTCAGAGCCAGTCGAAGCCCGAGATCCGAAGTGCTGCCCAGACGGTTGACGCCGCCGGTTTTGCCCTTGAGCTGTTCCACGCCGGTAATGGATGAGAGGGTGATGATGTGATCCACGAAGGTGGGAACCATTCCCAGGATCATCACGATGTCCGCGCCGGCGAGGCGGGAACTCACCAGGGTGGTGACCGAAGTCACGATGATATCCAGTTCGCCTGCCAACAGCGCCTGCAAGGCCGTGGGGCTATTCGTGATGCTTATGACCTCGGCGTCGAGGCCCTGCTTTTTCAGGAACCCCTTCTCCTGAACCACCCAAATCGGGCTGTTGGCCGGGCTTGCCCCGGCCCAGGCGATCCGGACCCGGTCTTGGGCTTGAGCAGGGTCGACAGATGCAAAAAGAGTTGCAAGGAGGAGAAAACAAAAGATTAACGCGTCAACGATTCTCTTCATAGGTCTGGCCTCCGATCAAAATATAAAACACCCACCTTTGAGAGTTTATCCCTGAACAAGCGCGGATCACCGGTGAGATGATCTGCTTAGCACACGCAATCGCGGCTGGTCAAGCCGCTGGTCGCTCGCGGTTGTATCCTTTTGACTTAAGGGCTTTGGAGTCTCCTTCGCCTCACGGTCCCCCGCAGCGACCTTTCCGGATAAGCTCCCTCGGGAAGCGCGCTTTCGGCTGCGGCCGATGGGTTTGTGCCATGAGTCGTGCCGTTTGTAATCGGACGTCCGCAGCCTCCCTCGCGCTCCCCCTCGGTCGCGGCCGCTGGTGGTCACGGGCGGTTCTGGTATAATTTTTCCAGATGCCTTCATTGGAAGAAAAGCTCGAGAGCCTTCCCTCGCGTCCGGGCGTGTACCTCATGCGCGACCGGGACGGCAAGGTGATTTACGTTGGCAAGGCCAAGGATCTTCGCGCCCGCGTGCGGGCTTATTTCCGCAGCGGCGACGGGCGCTCGCACATACAGTTCCTGGTTCGGCGGGTCGAGGATATGGAGACGCTGGTGACGGCCAACGAGAAGGAAGCGCTGATCCTCGAAAATAATCTCATCAAGCAATACAAGCCGCGCTACAACATCCGCCTCAAAGACGACAAGAGTTATCTGAGCATAAAAGTGACCACCCGGCATCCGTGGCCGAGAATTTTTGCCACCCGAAAGATTGTCAAGGACGGCAATCGTTATTTCGGTCCTTTTTCCTCCGCTATCGCCGCCCGAGAGACCCTCGATATCATCGAGAAATATTTTCTTTTGAGAACCTGCACCGACTACAACTTCAAAAACCGCGCGCGACCGTGCCTGCAATATCAGATCAGGCGCTGTTTGGGGCCGTGCGTCCTGCCGGTCGATTCGCGAGAATACCAGGAGCAGGTGAGACAGGCGATCCTGTTCATCGAAGGGAAGCGTCAGGAGCTTGTCGGGGAGCTGCGGCGCAAGATGAAGGAAAAAGCCGATGGCCTGGAGTTCGAAGCGGCGGCCAAGATCAGGGACCAGATCCAGGCGGTGGAGAGGACCGTAGAGAGGCAACGGATGGTGTCCCATTGGGGCACCGACCAGGATATCTTCGGCCTTTACCGTGAGGGCGGCTTCATCGAAGTCCAGGTTCTTTTTGTGCGCCAGGGAAAGCTTACGGGCAACCAGTCCTATTCGCTCGAGGATCTCGAGTTCTCCGATGAGGAGGTCGTCGAGGCTCTCCTCACGCAGTTCTACCAAGGCGACCGGTTCATTCCCGACGAGATCCTGCTCCCCGTTGAACTGGGAGACCGCGAAGTTCGGCAAGAATACCTTGGCGAGCGCAAGGGGAGAAGCGTTTCCCTGCTTTCGCCCCAGCGCGGCGACAAACGCCAGCTCGTGGAGATGGCGATGCAAAACGCGCGGCAGAGCTTTTTTGAGCGCCACGACCAGGAAAAAGAGCGGGAGCGAATGCTCGTGGAGCTTAAAGACAAGCTTCGACTCAAACAGTATCCCCAGAGGATCGAGTGCTTCGACATCTCCACGATCCATGGCTCCCACGCGGTCGGGTCGATGGTGACTTTCTTCAACGGCGAACCGGACAAGAAGCGCTATCGCCATTATCGCATTCGCACCGTCGATGCGGATTCGGGCGGAGATGATTTTGCCATGATGTATGAGGTTCTCAAGCGGCGCTTCAGCCGCGGGCTCGGCGAGGGCGATCTGCCGGATCTCGTGGTGGTGGACGGCGGCAAAGGGCAGTTGACGATGGCGCTGACGGCTATGAACGAGCTTGAGGTCGGAGGCGTCGATGCCGTCGCGCTCGCCAAGATGCGGGTCGAATCCTCCCCCCGCAGTCCCGAGATTCATCGGACGGAGGAGCGGGTCTTTTTGCCGGGGCAAAGCAACCCCATCGTCTTGAAGCGCAACTCCAACGCTCTCTTTCTCCTCCAGCGCGTGCGCGATGAGGCGCACCGCTTCGCCATCACGTACCACAAGAAGGTCCGCACCCGGCAGACACTTTACTCCGCCTTGGATCGAATCCCGGGCATCGGCGGCGCGCGGAAACGGGCCCTTCTGCGCGCGTTCGGGAGCATCAAACGCATCGAGGAAGCGTCTTTGGAGGATCTCCTTAAAGTGCCTTCCATCAACGAGAGAACGGCTCAGGAAATCCTCCAATCCTTGAAGCCGCGCTCACCCTGAGGAACTTCGTGTCTTCTCTGGATTCGCAGCCGCCGCGCAGGGAGCCGCCGCTAAGAAATCCCTCTTTCTGGCTCATCGCTCCGACCTTATTGCTCCTGCTCGGGCAGGCCGTAGCGGCTTCGCCCTTGGTTCTGCCACGACCCGCTCTCCTGTTATTCCTTGTGCCGGTTCTTTTTCTTTTCCGGCCCGAGAGCCGGAGCCGGGCGTGTTTTGTCTTATTGGCGGGTGCGGCGTTTGCAGCGGGTTATATCCGGCACGATCGGATTCTCCGTCCGAGCTTTCCGCCCGACCATCTGCGCTCCGTGATGAAGGAAGGGTCGCGGCTCTGCGATACGGCGACCGGTTACGATTTTGGGCCGGGCCTCAGGTTCCGCTCAGTTTCGGCAACCCGAGCGGCTTGGATTACGCTTCCTTTCTTGCCCGAAAAGGGATTTATGTCACCGCATTTCTCGAGAGCGATGAAGGCGTGGAACTGGTCGCCCGAGGATCGCCGGGGCCGTGGCGCGCGATCGAGTATCTCCGCCGGGAGGTCAGCCGCTTCATGGAGCGCAATTTTTCTCCCGACGGCGGCGCCCTCATGAAAGCTCTGGTGGTCGGGGACATGGGCGGCATCTCGAGGGGACTGAGAGCGCAATTTACCGCCGCCGGAGTGAACCACGTGCTCTCGATCTCCGGCCTGCACTTGGGAATGCTGGGCGTGGTGGTGTTCCTGCTGGTGCGAACCCTCGGCGCGCTGAGCACTGCCCTGANTTTCTCGCGGTCCTCTTCTACACGGCGCTGGCCGGGGCGATGGTTCCCACGGTGCGTTCCGCGATCATGATCGGGGTTTATGAGGTAGCCGTTCTCTTGGATCGCGAAGAAGAGCTTTTCAGCAGCCTGGCCCTGGCGGCTCTTCTGATCGCTCTCTTCTGGCCCGGGGTAATCATGGATATCTCGTTTCAGCTTTCCTTCCTTGCGGTCCTGTTCATCCTTTGGGGGTTGCGAAAGCTTCAGCAGTGGTGGCCAGCAGAGCAGAGGGATGGGCTGCTGCCCCAGGAGCGCGGGTGGTTGCGGCGCCGGCTGCGCCCGATGGGTTTATATCTGGCCGTTCCGGTTTTGGCGACCATCGGAACCGGGCCGATGATCGCCCACCATTTTGGTCATCTATCGATGGCCGGCTTTCTTGCCAATCCGGTCGTGGTTCCTCTGATCGGTTTTGTGGTGGTCCCTCTGGGTCTTCTCATCGGCCTCTTTTCTTTGCTTTCTCCCAGCCTCGCTCTCATCTTCGTGTGGCTGGCGGAGCCCTTGTTGTCGGTCGTTTTCCGGCTGGTGCGGTTTTTCTCTACGCTGCCAGGGGCGAATATCGCGGTGCCGATTCCTAACTTTTTTGAAGTAACCATGCTCTACCTGATTATTCTCTCTTGTCTGCTGCTGCGGCGGCGAGCTCACGTGCTTCTCCTGATCGGGGGGTTGTTGATCCTGACCGCGGGAGAAGGAGCGTACTGGTGGCGGCAGCGGTGGAATCGAAAAGAGCTGCGGGTAACCCATTTGAGCGTCGGGCATGGAGATGCGGCGGTGGTTGAATTCCCCGGATCTAGAGTTCTCCTTATCGATGCCGGGGGGACGGCTACCGGGGAATTCGACACCGGGGATTCCATCGTAGCTCCTTTTCTGCGCTCGCGGAAAATCCTCAAGGTCGATTACATCCTCCTGACTCATCCCCGTGTGGACCATTATGGCGGGATGAGGACCATCGTCGAAGAGTTCGCGCCTTTGGAGTTCTGGTCGGGGCGGAGTCCGGCGCGGACCTTACGCTTCGAGGACCTTGACGAGGCGGTGGAGAGATCGGGAATCAAGAGGATGGTTGTCAGCAGCGCCGATCCGTGTCGCTCCATCGACCCGGTGACGCTCTGTTTCCTCTCTCCTGCGGGAGACAACAGCGGGGAGTCCTCTGTGGTCTTGCGCCTCACTTTCGGCCGGGTAAATCTCCTCTTTGCCGGTGACATCGAAAAGAGGGAGGAAAGGTTTTTGCTTCAGGCCGGAGCGGATCTTTCCAGCGCCGTCCTCAAAGTCCCCCGTCACGGTAGCATGACCGCGAGCACGGAGGAATTTGTCGCGGCGGTCCGGCCCAGGCTGGCAATTTTTTCCGTGGGCCATCGCAATCGCTTCGGCCTTCCCCGCAAAGAGGTCATTGCTCGGTATCTGGAGGCCGGCTCCGAGATCCTCCGCACGGATCAAGACGGCGCTATAGTTATTGAGACGGACGGCAAGAAAATTCGCTACCGAACTTATGGGAGCGGAAAGAAGGGCGAGGTGGTCCCCGGGGCTGATTGACATGCGACGCGCCGATTAGGTACGCTGCGCAAAATCAATCCCCTGGCCTAAGCTCCCTCGGGGAACGCGCTCTCGGCTGCGGCCGATGGGCCTCTGCCATGAGTCGTACCGTCTGTAATCGGACGTCCGCAGCCTCGCTCGCGCTCCCCTCGGTCGCAGACAAGGAGGTCCCAGGCTTTCATCGGCGAGGGTCAAGTCGAACTTCATGAACATTATCATCGGTAAGGAGTGATCCATGGAGAATACAAGGTATGATTACGCGCCGATAATCCGGCGCAGGCCGTTGAAGTGGCCGAACGAAGCAAGGGTGGCCCTGATGGTCGCCCCCAACATCGAATACTTTCACATCGATAAAACCATCCCGGGAGCGCCGAGCCCGCATTTGCCCGATGTGTCCGGCTACGCGCTAAGGGACTACGGGTCGCGCGTGGGCGTTTTCCGCGTGATGGACGTGCTGGACAGGCACGGGATCCGGGCAACGGTCCTGCTCAACTCCGATGTCTGCGAGCACCACCCGGCGATCATCGAGGAAGGGGTGAAGCGCCAGTGGGAATGGCTGGGGCATGCCATGACCAACAATCTACGAATCCAGGACTATCCGCGCGAGGAGGAGCGGGCGGTCATCCGGCAGGTCAAAGAGACGATTGCCAGAGCCGTGGGAAAAGCGCCGCGAGGCTGGCTCGGTCCCGGAGGCGCAGACGAAACGTTCGATACCCTGGACCATCTGGCAGCGGAGGGCTTCGATTACACGTGCGACTGGGGCTGCGACGACCAGCCGGTTCCGATGCGCGTCAAAAGCGGGCGAATGATTGCCGTGCCCTACCAACAGGGGATCAACGACATCCGCGTGCTGTTTTACGGCAACCATACTCCCGAAGCCTATTACCGCATGGTGTGCGATCAGTTCGACACGCTTTACGCTGAAGGCGCGACCCAAGCGCGTGTCATGACAATTCCCTTACACCCTTTCGTCATAGGGTTGCCATTTCGGATCAAGTACCTGGACAAAGCGCTGGAATATATCTGCGCTCACGAGGCCGTGTGGCGCGCGACGGGATCGGAGATCGCCGATTGGTACTATGCGAACTATTATCAGGAGCCTCGCTGATGCCCGGATCTGGGTAGCCGGCCAGGATCGGAGGTCGTGCGGATGAAGTCCAGGGCGGCACTGCGGTGGTTTTGGTTCTTAGTGGTGATCGCGCTGGCGGGTGTTCACTTGGCGTTGGTCGCTGCGGCGGTGAGCCAAGCCCAGACTTCCGCAGGGCCACCCCGAATCGAGTGGATCGACGTTCACGTTCACGTCATCGGTGGAAGAGCCCCGCGGCAAGATTACGATGGAGCCGTGAATGCCGCCCTTGCCGTTATGGACGAGGCCGGCATCACAAAGATGCTGATCATGCCGCCACCGCAAGTTCATACCCAACCTTCGCCTTACGACTATGAGAGTTTCGTGAAACCCTTAAAGCGCCAGGCTAAGCGGTTTGCATTTCTCGGTGGCGGTGGGAGCCTCAACGTAATTCTTCATGCGGTTGGGGACG
The DNA here is from genome assembly GCA_016183075.1 of Deltaproteobacteria bacterium. GTDB lineage: Bacteria > Desulfobacterota > Binatia > UBA9968 > UBA9968 > 2-12-FULL-57-22. Next base: position 8,814 of record JACPFH010000142.1, read on the forward strand.
GCTCTCAGGTCACCGACAGGCTGAGGCGCAGGTTCGAAGACCAGGCCATGGAAATCCTCCGACAAGGGGCCAGAGGTTTTGGCGAGATTGCGGCGCACCACCTTTCGCACCTCTCTGGCCACCCCTATGAATCGATTGCTGCTGATCACCCGCTGCTCCTTCTCCTTGCGGATATTGCTGCTCGCAATGACGCGGTCATCGATTTTCATTTCGATCTGGTGGCGGAGGACACGAAAGCGCCGGAGTGGCTGGCGGTCCCTCCTAATCCTGCAGTCCTGCGGGCCAACCTTGCCTCATTTGAGCGGCTCCTCGGACACAGTCGCAAAGCCAGAGTTGTTTGGGCGCATGCCGGCTCGGACATGCTGGGCTATTGGACGACAGCGCTAAGCCGCAGGTTTTTGGAGAGACATACCAGTCTCTACATGAGCTTGAGGGTGGGCCCGGGCCGCGCGCCACAGAACCACCCCCTGACCAAGGCGAACGAGATCAAGAGAGACTGGCTGAGTTTGCTGCAAGACTTTCCAGACCGGTTCGTGATCGGCGGCGACCAGTTCATTGCCTCACCCTTGATACAAGGCGGCGGGCCAGGAATGATCTTCGCCCAGCGCGCGGCGAATATTCGGGAGCGGACCAGCACGTTCTTGGCCGCGCTCCCTGTCGATCTGGCGCGCAAGATCGGGCGCGAGAACGCCGTACGTCTTTACAAGCTCGAAAATTGACCCGCCGCGTGTAAACCGTAAGCGGGCACCTTGCCAAAATCGGAAAACGGAAAGCTGAAAGCGGAAGACGGAAGAGTCACGGGAGACGTTGTCGTAGCAGGTATGAAATCGGAAAGCGGAAAGATGAAAGTGGAAAATGGAAGAGTGAAAGGAGATTTGAAGAAACGGACGAAGGAATTTGCGCTAAAGATCGTTCGCCTTTATGCAGTTTTGCCCAGACGCAGGGAAGCACAGGTGATTGGAGACCAGCTGCTACGATCCGGAACCTCCGTGGGCGCGCACTTTCGCGAGGCGCAACGGGCGAAGTCAAATCCAGACTTCATCAGTAAGTTAGAAGGAGCCACGCAGGAATTGGAGGAGGCGGTGTATTGGCTCGAGCTTCTCGAAGAGACTGGACTTTGTGAGCAAGACAAATTG
>JACPFH010000113.1 GCA_016183075.1 Deltaproteobacteria bacterium
GAGGCTGCGGACGGAGTAATATGTAGGCTTGTGCAGGCCCTGACCATTTTGAACTGTTTGAACGTTTGGAACGTTTTGAACGCCGAACCGGTTCAAGCCGTTCAAGTCGTTCAACCGGTCGGCATGAACGTATCGGCCGTGGCCCGAAGACTCGGCCCCCGATAGGCTTTCAAGGAAATTCGAAGTGGAGGCAAACGATGCGGCTAAGAGATAAGGTGGCGATCGTGACCGGAGGCGGGGTCGGAATCGGCCGGGCCTATTGCCTGGCGTTGGCCAAAGAAGGAGCCAGGGTTGTCGTGGCGGATATCCAGGATCAAGAAGCCGGGAAGGTCGCCGCCGAAATCAAGCGGCTCGACGGCGAAGCGTATGCCGTGCCGGTGGACGTGACCTCTCCGGAGAAGACCCAGGCCATGGCTGATGCTGCGGTCAAAAAATACGGGCGGATCGACGTGCTCGTCAATAACGCCGCCCTATACACCGCGCTCACAAAAAAATTCTTCATGGAAATTACGCCGGAAGAATGGGACCGGGTCATGGCCGTCAATATCAAAGGGCTTTTCCTCTGCATCAAAGCCGTCTATCCGGTCATGAAGCAGCAGAAAAAAGGCAAGATCATCAATATCTCCTCCGGAACCGTTCTCGGGGGAAGCCCCTACTTTCTCCACTACGTCTCATCTAAAGCGGGCGTCATCGGCCTTACCCGGTCTTTGGCGCGCGAGGTCGGCGCGGACAACATTTGCGTGAACGCCATCGCTCCCGGTCTCACCATCTCGGGGTCCAATCAGGAAGGCGTGCTCACGCCGGAACAGCGCGAAGACCGAAGAAAGCGCCGCTGTTTCCAGCGCGATCAGGTCCCGCAGGACCTCGTGGGCACGGTGATCTTTCTCGCCTCCGACGACAGCGACTTCATCACCGGGCAAACGATCAACGTCGACGGCGGCGCGCTGATGCATTGAGCGCCTCTTCGACCCGGGATGCAGACCTGGAACCTAATACCGCCCGCTTAAGCTCCCAACGCCGAGTTATCTCGTGAGGAAGTTTCACACCAAGACGTTCAAGGCAGCCGCTGCTCTCCGGAGCGGCTTGTCGAAGGTCCAAAGGGTGCATCCTGTGAGCAGCGTCGAAGCGAGGAGATGAGCATCCACCCAACCGATACCACGCCCATATAGACGCCGTGCCTCTAGAAAGCTCAGGACTTCCTCATATTCGACCAGATGAGCCTCGGGCAAGGCTCTCAACAGAGTCAGAATCTCCCCCCGGTTGTGCAGCGTTCCGCATGCCAACTCACCTATAATAAATGGATGGCAAAGGACTTGCTCGTCAAACAACAGAGTTCTTAGACGATCGCTTCCCGCTCGGAGGTGCTCGATCCAAACCGAGGTGTCGACTAGAATCATGCGGCGTTGCCAGAGCGCCGCCTCCGAATCGCGCGAAGCTGCTTCTCGGTCCCTCCGAGATTGGCCAAGCGGCGGGCACTCTCTTTAGCGATCAGGGCCTCAAGCCCCAAACGCACCAATGAGGTTTTCTCTTTGACTCCGGTCAGCTTGGCAGCATGCCGTAACAGAGAATCATCAATATTAAGTGTTGTTCTCATATGCATCAACATGCACGATCCATGCATACAAGTCAAGCCGCAACCCCTGTGGCTGGTTCGCTTGCGAGAAAGAGAACCGGGCGTTGTGGCCGACAACGCCAAGAGATTCTTTAAGTTATGGATTTGACAAACCTCGAATTGAGCTGATAGTATCCTTGTAGAAATTTCGTACTTTCTAACTTTTCAACCAGGGAGGATTAACTGTGGCTTTGGTCAAAGTCAAAGAGAAATTCCAAGTTACGCTACCCGCTGAAATTCGCAAGAAGGCCAATTTGAGTGTAGGGGAACTGCTAGAGGCAAAGGTCGAAGGGAAGAAGATCACCCTCATCCCCAAAAGTGTGGTCGACCGAGACATCGCTATCTCCCTGCGGGAGTTCAGAGAAGGTAAAGGCCACGGCCCCTTTAAGTCTGCCAAGGAAGCCATCCGATCTCTGCACCGAGAAGCAAAAAAGCTGAAGAAAAAAACTGCTTAATGCGTTCGTATCTTACGCCCCGGTTTGTGCGGCTCTACGCCGACGCTCCAGCTCATATCCAGAAAGCCTTTGACCAAAAGCTTAAGTTCCTTCTTCAAAATTTACGTCACCCTTCCCTGCGGGCCAAGAAATACGATGAAGCCCGAGGCATCTCCCTTCTGAAAGTGCCTTTCGAAGGAAAGCGCGACGACCTTGCTGAACTCCCGGCCGGGAAGAGAGTCGAAAGGAACCACGGATTTCAAGAATTGCTCTTGGCTTCCCATGATTTCAGTTAAAGATCGCGACAGGCGCGGGCGCTTACGACCGCACACGTCCTGTTATTCGAACACCAGGCTCGCGAAGGTCACGGCGGAGCCGGTCTCTTTCGTGAACGCCTGGCTGTATTTGAGACACTGCCCGCGGCTCCCGTCGAGCAGGTGGATCAGGGAGTAGAGCGGCGAGAAACCGCAGATGCGCCTGCGGTCCTGGTCCTTGGCCACCTCACGGAAAAATCCCGCCGGGTCGGCGACCGTGAGCCTTTCGATCAAGCGGCGGTCTTCTTCTTCGACCCAGCGCAGAAACTCGGGCGTGAGCGGCTCCGCATCGCCGAACTGCATCCCCACGTGGGCAAAATCGACGCCGGCAATGAGACAGACCCGCCGCTCCTGCGCCGCAATCATCTCGCGCAGCGCAGCAAGGAAGTTTGCCGTCCGGGGATCATTCTCCGGTAGCGTGCCGCTTCGCACCATAAGGTGAAAGGAAGAGACCAGCAGCGGAACGATCTGGAACGGTCTCGGCTTTCCCGACCGCTCTGCCTGAAGATGGGAGACATACTTTAAATAAACCACCTGAAACTCGAGCGAATGCTCGGTGCGGTGCAGATGCTCTTCGGCGAAAAGACCGTCGCCGTAGCGCTTGTGAAGCTCCTGAACGAAAGCCTTGTCGGTCTCGACCCGACCCAGCGGCGTGGCAAAATCCTTGAGCGTAGCCGTGAATGGGTTCTCACCGCCACAGTGAGAGGTGCCGAGCAGCACGTAAAGGTCCGCCCCTGGGCTTTCGGCCAACGGTTTGTAAGCCCAAGCATAGGCGGGCCCGCCCCGCTGAAAATCGATGTGCGGTGCGACTATGGCTTTGGGGGTCCGAAGCGCTGCGGCAGAATTGGGTGCTCCGGGCCCCTCGGGCTCCTGGAAATAGCCGTTGAGCTGGGTTCTAAGCTCCGCCGGATCGGATCGGTAAACCGTTCCCGCGTGGGCGGGCGCGCGCAGCGGCCGGCGACGGAACTCATCGAGGATTCTTGCCTGCTGGTCGAAAAAGCGGTCGCTGTAGAGATACCCATGTTTATCCAGAAGCTCCACGATCCGCTTAAGATCCTCGCTGAACAGGATTTCGCCGAACCGCCGGCAGTAAGATTCCTGGATGTCGAGCAATGAGCGACGGCCGTCAAAATGGCTCAAGACGAAATAAGCCGCCGGGGTGACCATCAGAGACTGCGCATACTGCTCCGGATCGCGCAGGCAAACGAAGGTCTTTCCCTGTTGCTGGATCGGAAAAGCTTCGACCGGCCGAAGCTGGGGGCGGGCACCCGGAGGGTTCATCGAATCAAGCAGCCGTCCTTAAACCGTGGGATAAAAGCGATGGTGGCCGTGAGCTTGAGGAAGCCACTCGCCGAAAACAACGACCGCGGCTAACCGATACCGAGCTTGAGCCTTGCTTCCTCGCTCATCATGCTCGGGTCCCAAGGGGGATCCCACACCAGATCCACCGTAGCCTCCTTGATATCGGCCAACTCGAGAATCTTCTGCTGCGCCTGGTGCGCGATGAAGGTTCCCATCCCGCAGCCGGGGGCGGTCAAGGTCATTTTTACGGCCACCTTCTCTCCCTCCACCTGAACGTCATAGACCAAGCCGAGATCGACGATGTTTACCGGGATCTCAGGGTCATAGCAAGTGTGCAAGACTTCATAGACTTCTTCTTTCGTAGCCATGGATCAACCCTCCTTTGCCGCCGAGCCGGGCCTCGAAGCTTCGCATTCCGGGCACGGGCAGAGTGCCCGCAGATAATCGAAGGTATAGATACCCGTTTCGTGCCCGTCTTTCCAGCGGAACTGCACTGCATAGTTTCCTACGGCGCTGATCTCAGCGAGCTCGGCTGTCGGCCCGGCGATGAATTTGATCCCCCCCTCGTGGCCCTGGCACAGGGCGCAGGGACAATAGCCGCGGAGATATTCTCGCGGGTAGTCTCCCATGTGACCATCATCCCATGTGACGCGCACGATGCCCTTCTGCGTCACATGATTAATCTCGACCGGCACGTGCGCTGAAATCATTTCTCTAACTCGTCACGATTCTCAGCGACTGCGCCCTCTTGGCCTTCTCTGAGGCGATAGAAAGCTGCCCGGCCAGACGCGAAGCAATTTCCAAAAAGGCGCGGCTCACTTCGGAGTCCGGCTCTTGGACTAGAATCGGCACTCCCTTGTCCCCCCACTCTCTGAGGGAGGTCATGAGCGGGATTTCACCCAGAAAGGGAATCTTGAAGCGCTCAGCGGCGCGCTCGGCCCCGCCGCGCGAGAAAATCTCGTGCCGCTTCTGGCATCCGTCGCAGACAAAGTAGCTCATGTTCTCGATAATCCCCAGGATAGGAATCATCACTTTGTCGAACATGGATTTGGCGCGAATCACGTCCGCCAGCGCGACATCCTGCGGTGTGGCGACGAGGACGGCGCCGCTCACTTTAAGCTGCTGCGAAAACGTGATCTGGACATCGCCGGTGCCGGGAGGCATGTCGACGATGAGATAATCGAGATCACCCCAGTGCACATCGGCCATGAGTTGGTGCAGCGCCTTGCCCAACATGGGCCCGCGCCAGATAACCGCTTGATCGGGCTCGAGGAAAAATCCAATGGACATCACGGGCAGCCCATAAGCCATGGGCGGCTTGAGCTTGAATTCGCCGTCAACGGCCACTTTCCCCGGCGGCTCCCGGACGCCCATGAGAATCGGGATGGACGGGCCGTAGATGTCCGCGTCGAGCAGACCCGTTACGGCGCCGCGCATCTTGAGCGCAACGGCTAGATGGGCCGCAACCGTGGATTTTCCAACGCCCCCCTTGCCCGCCGCCACCAAAACCACATTCTTGACCGTGGGCAACAGATCGGTTTGACCCGCTCCCGACTTGCTGCCCCGGACCTGGGCGCCAAATGAGATCTCAAGACTGCCAACCCCCTGCACTCCGGCAAGGGCGCGCTTGCAATCATCCTCGATGCGTTCCCGCAGCGGACAAGCAGGCGTGGTCAACTCGACGGTGAAGGCGACCTTTCCCGATATCGCGGTGAAGCTCAGGGTCCTGAACTTGCCTGAGCGCTTGTAGCACGGAGTCTTTGCTAACCGGTGGCACGTTTTTCCTTTCGTGTAAGATTAAAAAACTATAGACCTATAAGGTCTATGATGTCAATAGAACCGAAAAAACACACATTCGCTGCTTGGTTAGCCGAGAAACAACCATTCTAAGCCACCTCGCTTGAAGCCCTCAGGTCGCTTTGCTACAATGCATTTGATTTTTCTGCCTGGACGAGAAAAAGGGAGATAGGAGTCACCCGAACTGATAAAAACCGGAGGTTAGAGCCCCCTCGGGCCCGGGGATAAACATTTTCAACCATGAAGTGTCTAAAGACCGGGCAAACTGAAATAGGCCGAAGAAAATGAAGGAGGAGTTATGAGAGGCTTTTTAATTGGTTTTGCGGCCCTCGCGCTGGTGGCAGGCTCATTAAGCTGCTCGACGCCTCTAAGCACTAGAGAAAAAGGGGCGGGGATCGGAGCGCTCGGCGGCGCGGCCGCCGGCGGCATCATCGGCAGCGCCGTGGGCCGGCCGGGAGCCGGAGCGGCTATCGGGGGTCTCCTCGGCCTGGGCACGGGCGCCCGCATCGGCGACCAGATGCAAGGTCAGGAGCAGAGACAGCAGGAACAGCAACGGCAAATCGACCAGAACCAGGCCGAGCTTGAGCGGCAGCGAAGAGAGCTCGAGCGGCTGAGACGAGAGCGGGAGTATTAGGTCCCAGAAGTTTTTCACGCGTCGACGATGATGCCCAACATTTCCGTGCTTCCGGGCTTGTGCTGCATCTTTAGTTTTGCTTTGGCCCTCGCGGGCGGCTGTTCCGCTCCGCTTACCACCCGCGAGAAAGCCGCCGGCATCGGAGCGCTCGGCGGCGCCGCCGCCGGAGGCATCATCGGCAGCGCCGTGGGCCGGCCGGGAGCCGGCGCCGCAATCGGTGGCGCCCTCGGGCTCGGCTCCGGCGCCCTCATCGGCGATCAGCTCCAAGGGCGCGAGCAGCGCCAGCAGGAACAGCAGGCGAAAATTGAACAGCAGCGCTCCGAGATCA
>JACPFH010000114.1 GCA_016183075.1 Deltaproteobacteria bacterium
CAGGATGCTTAACTTTTCGGTCTTTTCGATGTAGCGAACGAAGCTGTACTTGTTCTCCTGGGAATCGAGCGGAGCCGGCGGGACATCCTCCATGCCGGGCTCGACCTTGGCCACGAGGAAATGAAGCTCGGAGCTTCCGAAGGCCGTGAGAAATTTCTCCTCAAAGTCTTTGACTTCCGCAGCCGTTGCGCTATTCGCAAACCCGGCGCCCTTGGCGACGGCGGCCAGATCGGTGACTCCGGCGGTCGCGGTCGGCGCCCCGCGCGACGATTCGTAGCAGCCGTTGTCGAAGACCACGTGAACGACGTTTCTCGGACTTAAATTCGCCATCGTAGCAAGGCTTCCAAGGTTCAACAGCAAGGATCCGTCACCATCGAAGATCACGACCCTGCGGTGCGGCAGCGCCAAAGCCAGACCGAGGCCAACCGAGGAAGTAAGCCCGAGGTTCTGCAGATGATAGTTTCCCGGGTGTGGGCGAAGGGCGTGCCACTCGTGCCGCACCCCGCCTAGGTTGGTCACGACAAGCTCATCCCGAAAATAAGGGGCAATGGCCTTAAGGCAGTCGAAGCGCTTCATGGGTCACCTCAGGGCCTCCTTGTTCAGCACGATGGCAACTGGACGACGGGAGGATCGCGCCAGAATCTGGGCGTCCAGGATCGCGCGGCGAATCTCCTCGCGCCGCCCCACCTTCTCGTACATGATGTGGAGGGCCTGCAGCACGGGTTCGGTGAGCACGCCTACCGTGCCGTGACTCGGGTTCTCCTCACCCATCCCGCCGCTGTGACCGATGAGCATCAACACCGGAATTCCCGGATGGATGCACACGGTGGCCAGCGCATTGGCCGTGAGTAAAAACCCGGCGTTCATCATGACGATCGCCGGCCGTTTGCCGCCGAGGAACGCCCCGGCGCATATCCCGATTCCCTCTTCCTCCCGGGTTACCGGCACATGGCAGACGCCCTTTTCTTCCGCCAGCGCCATGACGAGCTCGTGGAGATTCGCCTCCGTCAGGGTCGCGACAAAATCGACGCCGGCCTCCTTGAGCGCGTTGATAATCTCACCCGCGATTTCCGGTCGCACCTTCTCACCTCGCCCGGTTGCATCGCCCGCCTGCGCGGGCTTTCGAAGATGCCATACTGCGGCAAAGCCTGCGCTGTCAAGCGCCGCCACCGCCAGTCTTGACAGCGCCGAGCCAACTCATATAGTCAGACCATGCGCCATCAAAGACCATCCGTGGAGCAGATGCTCAAGGTAAGCGAACACCATGTCTGGGTTGGCGCCGACGACTACCATGCCCATTTGGGGCTTACCAATTACGGACAGAGCGAGCTTGGACAGATTATCTCCGTGGAGTTCCCCGAGGTGGGCGACGAGTTGGAGAAGGGAGAGCCATTCGCGGAATTGGAGGCCGTCACTACGGTCATGGAGATGATCGCGCCGGTTTCCGGCACGGTCCTCGCGGTTAACAACGATTTGGAGCACTACCCATCCATTATCAACGAGGATCCTTACAACGAGGGCTGGCTGATCGAGGTCAAACTCAAGGACGCCTCCGAGATTCACTCCCTGATGGATATGGACGAGTATTACCACTTTGTTTTCAAACGACACCCGCAATAAACCTTATCGCGCGACGGTTTCGCTCTTTTTTTTCCTGGTCCTTTCGTGTTCCGCGCCGTACGCGGCCGGAGCGGGAACCCAAGACAGGGAAGAAGAGCTCACCCGGGCCCGCTACCGGATGGTGGAGCGGGACCTGCGCGCTCGGGGCATCAGGGACCCCAAGGTGCTTCAGGCGTTGAGCCTTGTCCCGCGCCATCTCTTCGTCCCTGAGAGCCTGCAAGCCTCAGCGTACGAAGACCGTCCTCTTCCCATCGGCGAGGGTCAAACCATCTCCCAGCCCTACATCGTCGCCCTGATGACCGAGCTGCTGGAGCTTGGCGGCGCGGAGAAGGTGCTCGAGATAGGCACGGGCTCGGGCTATCAAGCCGCGGTTTTAAGTCATCTGGCAAAGGAGGTTTACACGATCGAGATCGTTGCGGTCTTGGCCGCGAAGGCGCAAGAAACGCTACAACGGCTCGGCTACGACACCGTTCGAGTCCTGGTGGGTGACGGATTTTTCGGCTGGAAGCAAGCGGCGCCCTTTGACGCAATTCTTGTCACCGCCGCGGCGGAAAGGATCCCGGAGCCGCTTTGGCGCCAACTGCGCGAGGGCGGGCGGCTCGTCATGCCTCTCGGCCGCAGCCGCGGCCCGCAAAAACTGGTGCGGGCCAGGAAGATCCAGGGCAAGCGGCAGATCGAGGAGATCACCGGCGTGGTTTTTGTGCCGATGACCGGGGCGGGTCGGAAATCGGATCGATGACCGGTTGGGACCGATTGCGCTTTGACTCCGAGGAAGCGAAGCGGTAGATGATTTCTCCGGGACGCACCAGATTGAGCTCTTCGCGCGCAATCTTCTCTAAGTACCGATCGTCATGGCGGAGCCGATAGACGCGCTCGCGCAGGATCTCGTTCTCCCTCTGGAGAAGAAAGTTTTTTTCCTCCAGCTTTTTTTTCTCTTGCCAAAGGCGCCAGAGGTGAAGCCCTCCGCGCTCGCCGAAGACGGTAAAAATGGACAAGGTGACCAAAAAAACGGAAAGCAGATACAGGATAGGACGATGCGGTCTCTTGAGTCGAGGCATAGTGCACAAGCAAGCAGCGAAAAATATTTATAGCACATTTTGGGACTCGATGCCGCTTTTTTGCACGCAGGCATCCAACGGCGAGGCGGTCTCGGTAGAGAAGTAAACAATACGAATCAGTAAAGTTTAGGAGGCAGCCATGAAAATTCAACGCGTACGAGCTCGTGAGGTTTTGGATTCCCGCGGTCAACCGACCGTGGAGGCAGAGGTAGAGTTGAAGGGAGCGGTCGGCCGGGCCACCGTCCCCTCCGGGGCCTCGACCGGCGAGCATGAGGCGGTCGAGCTGAGAGATGGTGGCGAGCGCTTTGCCGGCAAAGGGGTGGAGAAAGCGGTGACCAACGTCAACCGGATCCTCGGCCCGCGCCTTCGCGGCAAGGATGCCAAAGATCAGAAAGCGATCGATCGTTTCATGGTCGATCTCGACGGCACGCCGAACAAAGGCAAGCTCGGCGCGAACGCCATCTTAGCAGTCTCCCTGGCCGTCGCGAAGGCCCAAGCGCGAGCCGAAAAGATCCCGCTGTACCGCAGTTGAACCTGGTCAACGGCGGCGCCCATGCGGACAACAATGTGGACGTTCAGGAGTTCATGGTCATTCCCTACGGCATGGAAAGCTTCGCCGCGGCGCTGAGGGCCGCGGCCGAGACCTATCAAGCCCTGAAAAAGGTCTTGCAGAAGCGCGGTTATTCCACCAGCGTGGGCGATGAAGGAGGATTTGCGCCGCGCCTTCGGAGCAACGAAGAAGCGATCGAATTGCTTTTGGAAGCGACGAGCCAGGCCGGCTACCAGGCCAGCAAGCACGTGGCCCTGGGACTCGATGTCGCCGCCAGCGAGTTCTACGAAGACGGCCACTACGTTTTCAAGAAATCGGACGGCAGCAGAAAAGGCCCGGAGGAGATGACGCGACTATTCGAAGACTGGGTGCGGCAGTATCCGATTATCTCGATCGAGGACCCGCTGGCGGAAGATGATTGGGACGGCTGGAAAACGCTGACCCGGGCGCTCGGGAACAAGGTGCAGATCGTCGGCGATGATATTTTCGTTACCAACCGGGAGCGGCTGAAGCGCGGCATCGAGTCGGGCGTGGCGAACTCGATTCTCATCAAAGTAAACCAGATCGGAACGCTGACCGAAACCCTGGAGACGATGGAGCTGGCGAAAAAGTCCGGTTACACGACGGTGATCTCCCACCGCTCGGGCGAGACCGAGGACGCCACCATCGCCGATCTGGCCGTTGCCACCAACGCCGGGCAGATCAAAACCGGCGCTCCCTGCCGCGGTGAGCGTACGGCGAAATACAATCAGCTTTTGCGGATCGAAGAAGAGCTGGGGAAGAGGGCCGTCTATGCCGGGAAGAGCGCCTTCAGGCTGGTGTCCTGATCCGGCAGGGTGTTGGTAAATCCGTCCGATACTGCTCACCGAAGTCGCAGAACTGGCCGTTGAGTGTGAGCGGATC
>JACPFH010000115.1 GCA_016183075.1 Deltaproteobacteria bacterium
CTTGCGCCGCCGCGCCGGGGCTTTAGCCTTCTCGTCTGGATTCTGCCGTTTGTGGCCGCAGCCGCGGGCTTGCTCCTGGTGGTTCTGGCCCTGCGGCGCTGGGTGCGGCGAAAAAAGAGCTCGCCGCCACCGCAGGTCGAACCCGAGCTGCTCGCGCGGGTGCATCGGGAAGCGGCGAACATTGCCCCGGAGCTGCTTGACCCGGAGGCCGAGGGGCCGCGAGCCCAGCTCCTCAGAGACCAGGCCAGGTTCTATGCGGACATTAAGGAGATCGATTTCGATTACGAGGCAGGAAAGCTGTCCGAAGCCGATTACACCGGGCTCCGTCAGGAACTCGAAGCCAAGGCGGCAAGCGTGTTACGGGAACTCGAGTTAACCCCGCCGCCGGTTGCAGCGCCCGAGGCGCAATCCGAGCCGGAAGAACTCAAGCCGGAAGCGGGCCGGCAGAAAAGATCCGCCCGTGGCTGGCGGATCGCTGCTGGGGCAACCTTTTTTTTGCTGTTCGGCTTGACACTCGGCGTTTTCTTGAGCCAATCGCTCCGGCCGCGGCTTTCGGGGGAAGATACGATCACCGGGGGGTTTCTGACCGGAACGGGGCAGCCCAAAGACGTTCAATCGTTGCTGGCTCGTGGTCGGGAATCGTTCGAGCGCGGGGAATGGCCGCAGGCCATCGAGGCTTTAAAGGCAGTGTTGGCGCTCGATCCGAATCAGCCGGAAGCCCATAGTTATATGGGCCTGATTCTCGTTCGGGCGGGCCATCCCGATGGCGCCCTGATGGCGTTCGATCGCGCCCTGGCCGCGGATCCCAATTTCCCCGTTGCCCTGTGGGGAAAAGGCATGCTCCTTTACCGGGTCAAGGAAGATTTTTCCGGGGCGCGAGAAATACTCCAGAGGCTTGTCGGCCGGATGCCGCCAGGGGCGGAACGAACGGAGGTTGAGAAAGCACTCGCCGAACTCGCTGATTTGCAGAAAAAGCAAAAGACCCCGGCGAAAAGGTCCGCGGCCGGCCCCGCGGCCCCTCATGGGCCGCGTATCCAGGGAATCATTTCGGTCGACCCGAAGCTGAAAGCGAAGCCGGACAGTCAAGCGGCTCTGTTCATCATCGCCCGAAGCGGCGTCGGAGCCGCCGGCCCTCCGCTCGCGGTAAAGAAAATCGATCGGCCCGCCTTTCCTCTCAGTTACTCTCTGGGCCCGGAAGACGTCATGACGGCGGGGATGACACTGACGGGCGAAGTCCACATTTCGGCTCGCCTGGATAAAGACGGCAATCCCGTGACTCGCGAAGCGGGGAATCTGGCCGGTGACTTTAAGAACAACCCGGTAGCGGTTGGTTCACAAAAGGTCGACATCGTGCTCGACCGAGTAATGTGAAGGTCAGTTCGGAACCAGAACTCCCTTTAGCTTCGCGACCGTCCCGGCGTCCAGCTTGAAAAGATCGGAGACAACGTTTTCGATGTCCTCCCCTGCAACCGGGTCGATGTCCAGCTTGGATTTGTTCGCTTCCGCCAGGAATTCGGGATCTTTGAGCGTCGCCAAAAAGGCCTTGCGCAGAAGCCGCACGCGATCCTTGGGAGTCGCCGGCGGCAAGAAATAGAGCCGGGTCAGGACGGCAGTATCGTGGACCCCGTACTTGAGAATGCGCCGCGCCTCTTCGGTTTTGGCGAAATCGAGCGCGAGCGGTACACTCGAAAGCTCCGGGTGCTTCTTCGGCATCACGAGGACGACTACAGAAACCTCCCTGGCCTCGAGCCCTTTGCGCCACATGACCTTGATGGACTCCCAGGCCCAGCAACCGCCGTCGAGTTCGCCGCTTTCGGCGGCGAGGCGGATGTCCGACGTGCCTTTATAGCCGTCGATCACCTGGATGGGTAGCCCGAGCGCGGCTTTTAGCGCGCGCGCGACATCAGAAGCGGTTCCTCCCGGTCCCACGCCGCCGAGCTTCGCCGGCTTGGGTGCGGCGAACCACTTCTCCAGGCTCGTGATACCGCTCGCTTTGGTCAATCCGCAAACCGGGTTATCCACCGCCGGAACACCCATATACTCGAACTTCCGGCCGTCAAATTCGATGCCTTTCGCCCCCATGATTTGTTGCAGGATCAGCCCGCCGATGTTGTTCCCGATCGTCAGCCCGTCGGGCTTGGCCCTCTGGTAGAAGTAGTTGGCGTGAATGATGCCGCCGGCGCCGGTCATGTTCTCGACGACGACTGAGGGACTGCCCGGGACGTGCTTGCCGAAGTAGCGGGCGATGGCGCGGGTGTAGGTATCGAATCCGCCTCCCGGACTGAAGGCGACGATAAAGCGAACGGTTTTGCCCTTATAAAAATCGTGCGTCGAGGGATGCGCTGCGACGCCTGGCCAAAGAAGCGAGCAGAGCCCGATCAGCATGAAAGAAAACTTTTGTGACATTTTTTTCATCCCCCATGAGTTCCGTTTGAGCTTCTCACTGCAGGATCTCCTTAAGCTTCGTCGCCAGCTCAGGCTCCAAGTTGAAAATCTCCTTGTTGGCCTTCTGTGTCTCGGCCACAAACTCCGGGTCTTTCATCGTAGCCATAAAGGCCCTGCGCAGGATTTGCACCCGATCCTTCGGAGTCCGCGGAGGCAGCACGAACGGGCGCGCGGTCGGTCCCAGGCTGTGGGCGCCGACCTTGAGCAACTTTCTTGCCTGTTCTGTCTTGGCGAATTCTATATCCAGCGGCACCTGGGAAAGCTCCGGGTGGCGCGTCGGAAAGTGCTGGAGCAACATCACCAATTTGCCCGACTTGACCTCGTTCTTCCACGTGGATCGGGTAGATTCCCAGCCGTTGTTGAGCCCGTGAACCTCCCCGCTGTTGAACGCCAACCGGATCTGGGAAGTGCCTTTATAGCCGTCGATCACTTGAATCGGAAGACCAAGGGTCGCAGCCAGCAGCCTGGGGATATCCGAGGTCGCGGTGCCGGGCGCGATGCCGCCGAATTTGATGGGTGTTTTCACTGCCAGCCATTGCTCAACGCTGGTAATCCCGCTCTCCCGGGAAAGACCGGTGGCGTAGTGATCCTGCGTGGGCACGCCGATGTATTCAAACCTTCGCCCGTCGAACTCAATACCGGGCTTGCCCAGGACCTGTTGAATGAACAGACCACCGATGAAGTGTCCGATCGTCAGCCCATCGGGCTTCGCGGCCCTGTAGAGCTGATTGGCTAAGATCAGGCCTCCCGCCCCAGCCAGGTTGTCGACCACGATCACCGGGTTCCCGGGGATGTGCTTTCCCATGTGTCGGCCGATGGTGCGCGCGTAGGCATCGTAGCCGCCCCCGGCGGCGAAGCCGACGGTGATCCGGATCGTCTTCCCCTTGAAAAATGCTTCCTGCGCCGATACGGACCCGACAAAAACAAAGCCTAAGGCCAGGCATAGCCCGATGGAAACAATCCTCTTGACTCTCATCGCGCCCTCCTTTCGTAGATGGTCGCTTGCAAGCCTTGTGGTGCCGAGCTTGTATTGCACGCCGCGACTTCTTTAACCGCCCGCTTTACCGACCTTGGTTTCGTAGATCGCGTCCGTTTTTGCCGCCATGATGAAGTCATTTCGGTGCAGGTCGCGGATTTTGTGCGTCCACCACGCGACCTCGACTCTGCCCCATTCGGTGACCAGACGGGGATGGTGGCCTTCGGCCTCAGCCAGTTCGCCCACGGCGTTCGTAAAAGAAAGCGCCCGGACGAAATTCGGGAAGCGAAATAGCCGCCGAAGCTTCCTGATCCCTTCTTCCGCGACCAGTTCCCAGTCCGGCACCTGTGGTGTAAGCTCCGCGATCTCAGCGTCGGTAACGTGGGGTGAATCAGCCCGACAGGCATCGCATTTCTCCTGCGTCAGGGCAGCCATCTTCGCCTTTCTCCAAGGGCTTGCACGTAGGGGTGTCGCAGGAGCTTTTCGTTGACCCCTTTGAGATCGTTTCGAATTTCTTCAATGAGACTCTTGGCCTGCAACAGAATAGACCCTACTTAAGAACTGCCTTAAGCTT
The DNA here is from genome assembly GCA_016183075.1 of Deltaproteobacteria bacterium. Classification (GTDB taxonomy): domain Bacteria; phylum Desulfobacterota; class Binatia; order UBA9968; family UBA9968; genus 2-12-FULL-57-22. The sequence goes on from JACPFH010000115.1 coordinate 3,996, forward strand.
TTTAAGCACTACCGGATCGAGTTTAAAGAAGCCGCTGACTACCCTCTCTAGCTCTTCGCCGTTGACGGGATCGACATCCATATTTGCTTTTTTGGTTTCCGTCAGGAAATCCGGGTCTTTCATTGTGCTCTCAAATGCTCCGCGCAAGATCTGGACACGCTCCTTAGGTGTACCCGGCGACAATGAGTAGAGATACGTGATCGCGCTCGTGTCATGAATGCCTGCCTGGATCAACTTTCGCCCGTCGTCGCTCTTGGCGAGACTTATGGACAAAGGAACCTTGGGTAGATCGGGATGTGCCTTTGGAGCGCTCTGCAACACGACGACGACCTCGCCGGTTTGCACCTGCTTTTTCCAGGTTACCCTGGCGGATGCCCACGAGAGCCCGCAGAGCCCCGCGACCTCCCCGGAGTCCACGGCGACCCGGATATCGGCCGTACCCTTGTATCCGGACACAAGCTGCATAGGAAGACCGGTAGCCTCCTTAAGGATGGCGGCCAC
>JACPFH010000067.1 GCA_016183075.1 Deltaproteobacteria bacterium
AGTAGACCAGGTAGGCCACATAAAACCCCAGCGCGGCGGCCGAAACCGAAATCACCATCAGGAGGATCTCGACGCCGGCCGAACCATGAACCTCGTGATGCGCTCCGAATACAGGCTCGAGCCAGGCGGTGAAGAGGCTGCCGCCAAAAATCGCCGGCAGCCCGATCCAGCCCGCAGCCACGGAGCCGGCCGCCAAAACCACGAGCGGGAGGGTCATGACTTTGGGAGATTCGTGGAGGTGCGCCTGCGTAGGATGATCTGCCCGCGACTCGCGGAAGAAAACGAGAAAGAACTGGCGAAACATATAAAAAGCGGTGAGCCCCGCGCCCGCCACGCCGAGCACCCAGAGAAGCGGAGAGCCGTGATCGCCGGCGAACGACAGCCACAGAATCTCATCCTTGGAAAAAAAGCCGGCGGTCAGCGGCGTTCCGGCAATGGCCAGCACCGCGATGGCAAAGGTCCAGAACGTGTAGGGCATGCGGCGCCTGAGCCCCCCCATCTTGCGCATATCCTGCTCGCCCCCCAGCGCATGGATGATGCTGCCCGAGCCAAGAAAAAGGCACGCCTTGAAGAAGGCATGGGTCATCAGGTGAAAGATGGCTGCGCCATAGGCGGCCACGCCGGCGCCCAGAAACATGTACCCGAGCTGGCTGATCGTGGAGTACGCCAGTACTCGTTTGATATCATTCTGCGTGAGCGCGATGGTCGCTGCCAACAGGGCCGTCAAAATGCCGATCGTGGCCACGACGGCGAGCGTAACCGGGGCCAGAGCAAAGAGAAAATGCAGCCGCGCGATCATATAGACCCCTGCCGTTACCATTGTGGCGGCATGGATAAGCGCGCTCACGGGAGTCGGTCCCTGCATGGCGTCCGGAAGCCAAACATAGAGGGGAATCTGGGCCGACTTCCCGGTCGCCCCGACAAAGAGGAGCAACGTCGCCAGCGTTGCGACGCCGACGCCCCAGAGCTCTTGCCCCTCGAACGCAGAGACGTACTTTTCGATCTCGCGAAACGTCACCGTGCCGTGGCCCTGCTGCTCCAGGGTCCAAAAGATCAGAAAGACGCCGAGGACGAAGCCGAAGTCCCCGACGCGGTTGACGATGAATGCCTTGTTTCCCGCCCGGGTGTTGACATGGTCGTGGTGCCAAAAGCCGATCAAGGCATAGGAGCAAAGCCCCACGCCCTCCCAACCGATGAACAAGAGAAGGAGATTGTCGGCGGTGACGAGCAGCAGCATGGCGAAGGTGAATAGGTTCAGGAAAGCGAAGTAGCGCCAGTACGACTTATCTTCATGCATGTAGCCGATCGAGTAGATGTGTATGAGCCCGCCGATCCCTGTGACGACAAGAATCATCACCGCGGAAAGCGGATCGATCCAAAAGGCCACATCGGCATGGAGGCTTTCGACGGAAAGCCAGGAATAAACGCGGTCGATCAAAAAGCGCCGTTCCGGCGCCAACGCGAGAAGATCGACGAAGGCTTTGAGAGAGAGCAGAAAGGACAAGACAACGGGCGCGCACGCCACAAGGCTGATCCACCCCTTGCCGACTCTTTTCTGCAGCGGGGCGCCAAAAAGACCGTTCGCAGCCGCCCCCAGAAGAGGCAGGAGAACGATCCAACGAAGGTAGTCTGTCTGAATCGGGTGCTCCACGTATTTTATTTCTCTCAAGAATCCAGAAGCCAGGAGCCAGTATCCAGAATCCACTCCCTTCCTGAATCCTGGTTCTTTGTCGTGACTACTGAATTCTGGCTCCTGTATTCCTCCGTTGTTGCCTACTCTTTCAGCGTCTCCGTCGCTCCGACGTCGATGGTATGGAAGATCTGGAAGATGGCGAGAATGATGGCGAGGCCGACGGCAGCCTCCGCCGCCGCCAGCATAATGACAAAAATCGCATAGATCTGGCCATCCACGTTGCCAGAACTGTAATGAGAAAACGCTACGTAGTTGATATTGGAGCTGTTCAAGATCAACTCCACGCCCATCAGGATGCTGATGGCGTTGCGCCGGGTGAGAACTGTGTAGAGGCCCAGCCCGAAGAGAACGGCTCCAACCACGAGATAATGAGCAAGTCCGATGGCCATCGCCGGCGCCCCTTTTATTCCTTCGTCTCCTTGCGCGAAAGCACGACGGCGCCGATCAGAGCCGCGAGCAAGACCACGGAGGCCAGCTCAAAGGGAAGCAGGTAGTGCTGGAGAAAATAATCGCCTATGACCGAGGTAGTCGGCGAGTAGACGATCTCTTTCGCCTTTGCCCATGGCGTGTCGCGAATGCTTTGGATCAAAAGACCGAGGAAAACCGCGATCACCACGACCGCCGGGATCACGCCGACGGAGCGGTTCGTGATCCGGACATCGGCGATCCGGTGGGTCAGCATGACGGCGAAAAGGATCAGGACCAGGATTCCGCCCACGTAGATTAAAACCTGAACGCCGGCGACAAAGTCGGCGCCCAAAAAAACATAGATTCCCGCCACCCCTGCGAACGTGCCCAGAAGCGAAAACGCGGAGTAGACGATGTTGCGAGAGAAGGCAACGATGGCGGCCGAGCCGATCGTGATCCCGGCGAGCAGATAGAATATCAGAGCGGATATTTCCATGTTTCGGTCTTTACTTGGGATTCCGAAGAGCCGATGGCTCTCCGGCTCAATTACAGGAAGATCGTTTACGGATCAAGGGCTGAATGACTTATGAGAAAGCCCGATCGTATAACGGCCGACTATCCCTCCGCTGCGCCCTCCCCTCCCGCCTTGTCCGGGGTTGCGAACTCATCCAAGTATTTCACACCAATCTCCACCTTCTTGGCCAGCGTCGGGTCGGTCTCCCCCCCCTTCTTGGGTTTGTAAAGGGGAACCGGCTCCGGCACGAAGTGCCGCACCAGGCTTGCCGGATTGTAGCTTGCGCCTTCAAATTCCTGGGAATGGCGGATCGAGCCGGTCGGACAGGCCTCCGCGCACAAGCCGCAATACATGCATTTACAGATGTCGATGTCGAAATGCGTGAACATCCGCTGCTTGGATTCCTTGTTCATTTCAATGCCGATCGTAATGCATGAAATGGGACAAACCCGCTCGCAAGCCAGGCAGCCCGTGCAGATGTCCATGTCGACTTCGAGGATGCCTCGATACCGCAGCGGCAGCAGCTCCTGCACCGGCTTGGGTATCCGATCCGGATACTGGATCGTCGTCGGACGTCGAATGAAATGGGAAAAGGTCACGGCCATCCCTTCGAAGATCGTTGTGACCGTCTCCGTGATGTCTTTGATATACTCGCCGACTGCGTTCATCATCGCTCGACACTCAAATGTAGGGCTTCCAATAGAGCACCGGCCGGGCATGGCGGATCTGGAACCTGACGCGGTGGAAGAAAAGCCCCACGATCGCCAGGCCGATCAGGAACATGAGGAAGCTTCCGACCCGGTTTCCTTGCGGCCAGATCACCATCCAAGCGGCCGTGCCCAAAAGGCACAGGAAGGCGAGCGGAACCATATACTTCCAGCATAGCGACATCAACTGATCCACCCGAACGCGCGGCAGGGTGCAGCGCACCCACATGGCGACGAGCACCCACATATAGGCCTTCACAAAAAAGACGACGAACTGGAGGATGCCGACCAGGAGGGGATGGTCCGTGATCGGCGGGATCTGCCACCCGCCGAGAAACAAGGTTCCCCCATTCGGCGAAAAAGAAAAACAGAAAACGCATCCCGCTGTACTCGGTGACGTAACCGGCCACAAGCTCCGATTCCGCCTCCGGGATATCAAACGGCGTGCGGTTGCCCTCGGCCAGCGCGGCGGTGAAATAGAGAAAAAACGCGGCGAAGGTGAAGGGGTTGTCGAACAAAAACCAATCCCACGGGGCCCAACCCTGCGCTTTGATGATCCCCTGCATGCTCAGCGTGCCGGCCACAAAAACGATGGTCAAAAGAGCAAGGCCCGCGGGGATCTCGTAGCTCACGATCTGAGCCGCCGAGCGCATGCCGCCGAGCAGCGACCATTTGTTGTTGGAGGACCATCCCGCCATCAGTATCCCCACAACGACGAGCGAGGTCACGGCCAAGAGATAGAGAATGCCGATGTTGAGATCGGCAACGATGAGCCGGCTACCGAAGGGAATGACCACGAAGGTCGCGAAGAAGCCGACGAAGACGACGTAGGGAGCAAGGGCGAAAAGCCGCTTGTCGGCGGCCGCCGGAATGATATCTTCTTTGAGCAGGTTCTTGATGCCGTCGGCCAACCACTGAAGAATACCCTGCGGCCCGACGCGGTTAGGGCCGACGCGAGACTGGATCCTGGCCCAAACCCGCCGCTCCAGCCAGCTCGTGATTCCCGC
>JACPFH010000116.1:0-2499 GCA_016183075.1 Deltaproteobacteria bacterium
CCGATTACAGGCGGTACGAATCATGGCACGAACCCATCGGCCGCGGCCTGATAACTCGGCCCCCGATAGGCTTTCGGAGGTTCCGGGCTAACTGGATGTCCGCCAACGCGGTTTTTGCCTGGCTCGTCCATCTCTATACCGCCTGCGGAGCCGTCCTCGCCTTTCTGGCCCTCTTCTTTATCGAACAGGGAAAGTTCCAGGAAGCCTTCTGGCTCATGTCGCTTGCAGTCTTCATCGACGCCACGGACGGCACGCTCGCGCGCTTTGCCCGCGTAAAGCAAGTAATCCCATGGTTTGACGGCGACCGGCTGGAAGACATCGTTGACTACCTTAACTATGTCCTCGTCCCCTGCCTGTTCCTGCTTCGCGCCGGCCTCCTTCCGCAGCAGTTTGCGCTCGGTCTGGTGGCGCTTCCCCTGTTGGCTAGCGCCTACGGCTTCTGCCAGAAAGAAGCCAAGACATCCGACCACTTTTTTCTTGGCTTTCCCTCCTACTGGAACGTTGTCGCCTTCTATTTCTACGTGCTCGAAACTCCCCGTTCGCTAAATGCCTTTCTGATCGCCCTTTTCTCCGTGCTCGTTTTCGTGCCCGTAAAGTACGTCTATCCGAGCCGGACTCCCATCCTGCGCGGTGTTACGGTTCTTCTGGGAACCATTTGGGGGATTTCAGTCCTGCTCTCCATCTACCTGCTCCCACACCCACCCGCCGCGATCGTTGTCGGCTCGCTGATCTATCCGGCCTACTACCTGGGCCTGAGCCTTTGGCTCGCCGCGCGAGGTTATCCGCGGTGATCTTTTTGTTTTTTCTCTGCGCGACGCTTCTTATTTCCTGCCCCAGCGAGGCGGCAGCGCCATCCGCGCCGAAGTACGTGCTGATCTTCCTGGCCGACGGCGGCAGCCTGGGGCAGCTCGAGATCGCCCGGCTCTACAATCGCCAAGTGCATCAACAAGAACTTGTCATCACCGGCAAGATCATGAAGGAGGGCTTTTACGGTAGCCTCACCACGCATTCGGCGGACCGCCTCGTCACCGACTCGGCGGCGGCGGCGACAGCCATGGCGGGAGGCTGCAAGGCCAGAAACGGTGCGGTCGGGATCTGCTATGACGGGAGCATCCCGGAAACCGTCATGGAGCGGGCGCGCAAGAACGGCATGGGCACCGGCCTGATTACAAACGCGCCGATCTATGATGCGAGCCCGGCGGCTTTTATCGCTCATGTGCGAAGCAGAGGGGACTACGGTTCCATCCTGGAGCAGTATCTCAAGTTTACGCCCGAGCTTGTGCTCGGCGGCGGGCGCGACCGTTTTCTTCCCCAGAGCCGGACGGGAACTCAACGTCGTGATGAGGGAGACCCGATCCTCCTCTTCAAGGCAAAGGGGTATCACTACGTCTCGAACCGCGCGGAGCTTAAGGAAGCCAGAGGGCCCAAGGTGCTGGGGCTGTTCCACCCGGGCGAGATGAGTTTCGAGCATACGAGGGGCGCTGGCATCGAGCCGTCGCTCTCGGAGATGGCTGAAGCCGCTTTGCGCATCCTGCACGCGCACAATCCCCGGGGTTTCGTCCTATTCGTTGAAAGCGAGCACATCGACAGCGCCGCGCATCAGACAGACGCTCCGTCCCTGATCCACGCCGTGAGGGAATTCGATCGGACGGTAAAATTGGGCTACGAGTTCTACAAAAAATTTCCCGCCGAGACCCTTCTCCTCGTGACCTCCGACCACGACACCGGGGGGCTCGGTCTCACGGGAGCCGCGTCGGCGCGCGACCTAAAGAAACTCCAGTCGGTCCGCACCTCCTTCGGGAAGGCTGCCCGGCTGCTCGGCGAAAGGCCGACCGTCGGCGCGATCGACCGGCTGATGGCAGAGCATTTTTCGGGGTTCGTTCTTCCGATCGATTTGAAGGAGGCTATCCTCAAAAGAAAAACGCTCGGCCCGCCTTTTCCCGCCAACCCGACAGCGGCGGCGCTCAGCGCGATGGTTTCTCGCCAGATCCATGTCTCCTGGGTTTCCTCCGGGCACACCAACCAACCCGTTTTCGTCGCCGCTCTGGGCGTTGGCGCACAGCAATTTCGCGGTTACCAGGACAACACCGATTTCGGCCGTCACCTCCTCACTCTTCTGCAGGCAAAACGTTCGCGCTAATAGAAACAACTTTTCCGCGACCGAGGGGGGCGACTGAGGGGAGTGCGAGGGAGGCTGCGGACGTCCGATCACAGACGCCACGACTCATGGCACAGGCCCTGACCATTTTGAACTGTTTGAACGTTTGGAACGTTTTGAACGCCGAACCGGTTCAAGCCGTTCAAGTCGTTCAAATCGTTCAACCGTTCGGCACGAACCCATCGGCCGCAGCCGAGAGCGCGCTTCCCGAGGGAGCTTTCGCGGGAATCCGGCTTAAGGCCTGGATGGCGCCTGGCCCTTCGCTTCGCGCAGGATCGGATCAAGCTTTTCTCTCAAGCTCGGATCCAGCTCGAAGGATTTTTTGAAGTCATCTTCCGCCT
>JACPFH010000116.1:2644-4813 GCA_016183075.1 Deltaproteobacteria bacterium
AGCTTCACCAGGCCTCGGTTGGCGTAAATCCATCCGTTTCGCGGATCGAGCTTGATCGCCTCTCCATAGTCCTCCAGGGCGCGGTCGTATTGACCTAGAATGGAATGAGCGTTGGCCCGGTTGTTGTATGCCTCGGCATGCTTCGGGTTCAATTTGATCGCGGCCGTGTAGTCCTGAACCGCGCGCTCGTGCTGGCCCAGGCGGCGCTGGGCCAGGGCGCGACCATAGTAAGCTTCCGCGTCCTTCGAGCTCAGCCGGATCGCCGCATTGAAGTCCTCGATCGCCCTTTCGAAACGGCCGGCGGCGTAATGCGCGCTGCCTCGCTGGTTGTAAGCCTTTGCGTATTTCGGGCTGAGCCGGATCGTCTCGTCGTAATCCTTGACGGCACGGTCGTACTGCTTCGTGACGGAATAGGCGCTGCCGCGATTGTAATAGGCGTCCACCAGCTTCGAGTTCAGCCGGATCGCTTCATCGTAATCCTTGATCGCGCGCTCGTTCCGGCCAAGCTTGTAGTAGGCGAAGCCCCGGTTATTGTAGGCCTCGGCCAGCTTCGGGTTTAAGCGGAGAGCTTGGTCGTAGTCTTTGATGGCTTGCGCATGCTGCTTGAGGTCGTCGTGAGCATTGCCGCGGTTATAGTAAGCGTCCGCAAGCTTGGGGTTAAGCCTCACTGCCTCGTTGTAGTCCCTGATGGCGCGTTCCTGTTTGCCGAGCTTGGCGTAGGCGGCCCCGCGGCCGACATAAGTCTCCGCCGAGCGGGGGTTAAGCTTGATCGCCCGATCATAAGAACGGATCGCCTCGCTTACCTTGCCTGCTTTGTGAAGTTGCAGCGCCTTATGGTACGCGTCCTGAGCCTCACCCGCGTACACGAAGGCGGCAACCGCTGAGAACAAGAGCACCGCAAACACAATCGGGCTGCGTTTCACAGGAACACCTCAGACAGGACTTTGCTCATACCACGGAAGATCCAAGCTATCAAAAATCCGCGTTGCCGGGGGTGCGCGGAAACGGGATCACATCGCGGATGTTTTTAAGCCCGGTGAGATACATCATCATCCGCTCCATCCCGAGTCCGAAACCGGAGTGGGGAACGGAGCCAAACCGGCGGAGATCCAGGTACCACCAGTACGGCCGTTCATCCAGACCGCTCTCCCGAATCCTCTTAAGCAGCACGTCGTGCCGGTCCTCGCGCTGGCTGCCCCCGATAATCTCCCCCACTCTGGGAACCAGCACGTCCATCGCCCGCACGGTTCGGTTATCATCGTTGACGCGCATGTAGAAAGGCTTGATGTCTCTCGGATAGTCGGTAACGATCACCGGCTTTTTAAAAACCTCTTCCGACAGGAACCGCTCATGCTCGGTCTGCAGATCGTGTCCCCACTCGGGCGCAAACTCCCAAGTCTTGCCCGCATCTTGCAGAGCCTTGACCGCGTCGGTGTAAGAGAGATGCGCAAAGGTGGACTCTGCGACGTGCTCCAGTGTGCCGAGTACGGTTTTCTCCACCCGCTCTTTGAAGAACTCCAGGTCTTCCCGGCAGTGCTCCAGGACATAACGAATGGTGAACTTGAGGAATTCTTCGGCCAGGCGCATGTTGTCTTCCAGATCATAGAAAGCCATCTCCGGCTCGATCATCCAGAATTCGGCCAGATGGCGCGGCGTATTGCTGTTCTCCGCGCGGAAGGTGGGTCCGAACGTATAGACCTTGGTAAAGCCGAGAGCGTAAGTCTCGGCTTCCAGTTGGCCGCTCACGGTCAGATATGTGGGACGGCCGAAAAAGTCCTGTTGCCAGTCGATGGCGCCGTCGGGGCTGCGCGGGAGGTCGCGCAAGTTCAGGGAGGTCACATGAAACATCGCGCCCGCCCCTTCGCAATCCGAGGTGGTGATAATCGGCGTTTGAACGTAGACGAAGTCTCGTTCCTGGAAGAACGTATGAATCGCATGGGCAAGGGCGTTGCGCACGCGAAAGGCCGCCCCGAAGGTGTTGCTGCGCACCCGCAGGTGGGAGATCTCGCGCAGGAACTCGAAGGAATGCCCTTTTTTTTGCAGCGGGTAGGCCGCGGGATCCGCCGTGCCGTATACATGCACCTCAGCGACTTTCAGCTCCACCGGCTGACCCGCGGCGGGGGAGGCAACCACAATTCCACAGGCGGAAATGCTGCTGCCCGTCGTTAC
>JACPFH010000116.1:4860-8221 GCA_016183075.1 Deltaproteobacteria bacterium
AATCTCAGCGTTTCCTCCGGCACCACTCCACTTTCCACGACCATCTGCAGGCTCCTGAACCGGGAGCCGTCATTTAGCTCGATGAAGGTGATGCCTTTGGAATCCCGGCGTGAGCGCACCCATCCCCGCACGGTGACCTCGCTCCCCACCGGCAAAAGATAGGCCTGCTTAACCGACGCAAGCGGTGACCTCATAACCTTCCGAAGTCCGTATCCCAAAGCCGTGGCAAACGAGCCATTGCCTCCTCAGACAAGCCGCCGGCGCCGGAGCAGGCAACTGCCTCCTCGATGTGAGCCGCGTTAGAAAACCCGACCAGAACAGTGGACGCCTCCGGTTTCATCAAAGCAAACCGGATGGCGGCCCGGGTAAGGCTTTTCGTATCACCATCGATCAGGAATCTGACTTTCTCAACACGCTCAAGATCGAGCGCATACTCGGACCCCGGCGAGAGCGGCTCCGGGCTGCTTCCGCCTCCACCCTCGGGACCCGCCGTAAGGGCTCCCGCCGCTAAGACTCGAATGACGGCAACTCCCATGCCTCTCGCCGCGGCGCGATCGATTAGCCGGCCGTAATCGAGAGCGCCAAAGCCCCGCGGGACCGGCTGGCCGGCGCTCGGGTTTAGGAGATTGTAATAAGCCTGAACCGAATCGAACTCTCCGCTGTCGATCACTTCATGCAAAGCTTTCGGATCGCCCAAGCCGCTGAAGCCAAAGTAGCCGACCTTGCCTTTGTCCCGAAGCTCTCGAAACCCTTCGAGCACCCCTCCGGCCCGCAAAACGTCCGCCGGTGTCAAGGTGAAGCGCTTGCCGGGATTTCTTTCCACGGTGACTCTGTTATGAAGCTGGATCAGATCGACGTATTTTCTTTGCAGACGATCAAGGCCCTCCTCCACCGCCCGCATGGTGGCGGATTTGAGATCGCTCAGGGCCTCGGGCTCGAGTCGTATCTTGGTGGAAACGACCGGCGAGGCTCCAAGCTCCCTCAGGATCCTTCCCAGATTCTCTTCGGATTTCCCCGAGCCATAGGCAAAGGCCGTGTCGAAGTAGTTGATGCCAAGCTCCAGCGCGCGACGGACCGCTTGCATCTGCTGTTCGTGCGGCGCGTGAACCATGAGCACGGCATTGTTGCCGCAGCCAAAACCAATTTCCGAGACTATGAGGCCCGTTCGACCAAGAAATCGGTACTGCATGGAACTCAACCAACCGGGTTTTGGAGAAGCGCGAGCAGAGCGCCGGTAGCCGCATCCGTATCGGCGAGATCGTGAAGGCACGCGTCGGGGCCACAAAGACGAAGTTGCGCCGGCGAAAAGCGGCCCGTTCCAACCAGGACACATTTCATCCGATTCGCTCGAGCCGCTTCCAGGTCTTTCGGCGTGTCGCCGACGACGACGCAGCGCTCGGGCCCAAATGGCGCCCCCACCATCTCCTCGCATCTCCCTTTCGCGATTCGGGGAAGATCCGCGCGGTCGCACGCATCGCTGCCGCAAGCCCCTAAGGGCGGGTAACCACCGAGCCCCGCCGCCTCAAGCTTCCATCGCGCCGTTAGCTCGAAGTTTCCCGTGACAATGCCCGAGTACAGGCCGGGGATGTTTCCCAAGGCTCGCACGAGTTCCAAAGCTCCGGGAAGGGCGCGCACGGTTGTCCTTCCCTCCTCAACCGCGCGCGCGTAACTGTCGCGCAGATCGACGGCAAAGGTTTGCCGCCATGCTTCGCCCGCTTCCAGTTTTCGGCCTGCTTTGGCGAAAATCTCCTCAACGATCAGGGGATCGGTATTGCCATCGGGAACCACCGTGCGGATATCCCCGGCAAACCCGAAGGTCTTTAGAAACGCCTCGTTGAATGGGAGGAAGCCATTCTGCGTGCGGGTAAGCGTGCCGTCGATATCAAATAGAATGAGCCCGTATTGTTTCAATGGATCTTCCCCAAGGCGATTTGTTCAAGAAGTCTCCCCATAAGGGTACACCGTGGCGACAAGCGTGGCAATAAACGATCCGACCACGGCCCGGGAAAACTCCCCACCGCACATCGCAGGGCCGTGCCGCAACTTCGAATCCCAACTTTGTTCACGTCTGCCCGAATAGTGGCACACTACTCCGGGGTTGGCAAATATGCCTCCTTTCGCCGGCGCGCAGCGAAGGCCCTAGCCCGATACCGTTTTTTGGTCTTGCGGGTCCGGTCCCCCTCCGACTAGAATGCGGTCGCCTCTAAGAACCTTTAAACAGTTAGGACGTGAGGCAGCTGAATTATAAGGGCCATCTGGTGTTCGCCTCGGCGCGCCAGACAGCAGAGGGTCGCTGGACGCCTATACTCACCATTTATTCCCGCAGCGGTGGGCCTAGTGAGATTCAGTCTCTATTTGATCAGACGTGCAGAACGTGTGCCACGGAGGAACGGGCTGAAGAGCTTGCGAGTCAGCTTGCAAGGGCATGGATCGACGGCCAGATTAAATAGTTTCATCGTCCTCCATAAAAAGGAAGTACGCGCCGTCCAAAAAATAGTCTGGAAGAAAGAGAGATTGGATTGTATGAGATATTTATCTCCAGCGTTCCTATTGTTCTCGGCGATCATCTTCTGCGGCGCCTCCCGCAGACGAACTGGCACATCGCTCGACGACGAAGCCGTAATGTGGCTAATTGCGATCATTGCGGGAATTGTGGTCGTGGTTCTCCTGATCAATGCGCTGCAAGGAAGTCGGGCCAGGGCGGAGGCCAAGGAAAGGATCGAAAGGGCAAACAAGGAAGCTTTAAAGTTCTTCGGGGATCTCGAGCGAAGAAAAAAGCTCACCATCATTCCCGTGGATATTGTTCTCAAGAAGGGAGAGGTGGGCATTTTGCAGGAATCCAGCTCCCTCCATGAGACACGATCCTTTAGAGTATATGGAGGCGTGGTACACGCATTAAGGGGATATATGTTGGCGGCGGCGCCTCCGAGTCGCACCAGCGATTAAGACAGATTGACTCCGGGCGGCTCATCCTGACTAGCCTTCGGTTGCTTTTCGATGGGGAAAGGGAAAACCGGTCTGTGAATTTGAAGGATATCATTTCGGCCCGCCCCTGGAGCGATGCGATCAAAGTCAGCTCCAGTCGGCGCCAGAAGAGCCAGGTCTATACCGTTGACAATCCCATTATCTGGTCGCAGATGATACAGATGCTTGCGAGTGGGAAGATCCAAACTGTGGGCGAGATCCAGCCGGCGGCCGGAAGCACCGGGGAATGGACACTCTAACATGGTCAACCTCCTTCAGATCGGCGCAAGATCGGCGCATTGATCTTCCCCGCCCTCGCCGTCTGGTAGATCGCGCCGACTCTGGGAGTCGGCGCACTCCCTCCCGAGCCGCTTGCCTATAATTTCGAGGACTTGTC
>JACPFH010000068.1 GCA_016183075.1 Deltaproteobacteria bacterium
GTCGAGCCGCTCTTCAACCTCGTTGATCCAGCCCGAACGCCATCCATCAAACACCACCGTGATCGGATGGCCCCTCTTCTCCTGATATTCTCTCAGCTCACGAATAAGCCGGTTTCGGAGCGGCTCGAGCTTGCCTCTCAGCCCGGCCACACTTCCGATCAAGTTGTATCCGTCGATCACAACATGTAGCGGCATGGATCTCGTTCCCTATCCATATACGCATATACGCCGGTGAAAGCGGTTGTCAAAATCACAAAAAACAGGTAAAAGAGCGAGATTTCGGCATCAGGGGGCGGCGTAAAAGTGGGCTTGGTTTTCAAAAAATCTCGTAGAATCAGCGAGTTGCCGCCGTACCTCTTCGTCGAGATCGACCGCAAAAAGAGGGACGCGCTAGCCCGAGGGGTGGATCTGATCGACCTCGGGGTAGGAGATCCCGACATCCCAACGCCCGCAAAAGTCGTCGAGAAACTCATCGAAGCCGCGAGCAAGCCAATCAACCATCGCTATCCGTTCAGCGCAGGTCTGATGGAATTTCGCCAGGCCGTGGCGAATTGGTACGAGCGGCGGTTCCGCGTCAGGCTCGATCCGGCCAAAGAGGTCCTGTCGCTGATTGGCTCAAAAGAGGGCATCGCCAACATGGCGGTGGCTTTTGTTGACCCGGGAGACCTCGTCGTAGTGCCAAGCCCTTGTTACCCGGTCTATCCTGTCGGGACTTCGTTCAACGGCGGCAAAAACTATTTTCTTCCGTTGACCATAGAGAACCGCTTTTTACCGGATCTGGACGCGATTCCTGCCGAGGTTGCCCGGCAAGCGAGAATGCTTTGGATCAACTATCCCAATAACCCGACCGCGGCGGTGGCAGACGGGGAATTCTTCGCCCGGGTAGTCGAATTCGCGCTCCGTTACAACGTTATCGTTTGCCACGACGCCGCCTACACGGAAATCGCCTTCGACGGCTACCGGCCGATGAGCTTTCTCGAAGTGGCGGGCGCCCGCGAAGTCGGGATCGAATTCCATTCTTTGTCCAAGACCTTCAATATGACCGGGTGGCGCATCGGCATGGCCGTGGGCAACCCGGAGCTCGTGAGCGGCCTTGCCCAGGTCAAATCAAACGTGGATTCGGGCGCGTTTCAGGCGGTTCAGGAAGCGGCGATAGAGGCGCTCGGCCGCGGCGACGAAATCGTCGAGCCCACGAGGAAAGTCTTTCAGGAACGGCGCGACATTCTCGTTTCGGGCCTGCGCGCGGTGGGACTGGAATGTGAAACGCCGCGCGCAACTTTCTATGTCTGGGTCAGAGTGCCGCAGGGGCTCACGTCGGCGGAATTTGCGGCCAAGCTGCTCGACGAAGCGGGGGTGATCACGACGCCCGGCAACGGCTTCGGCGAACCCGGGGAAGGCTACATTCGCTTTACCCTGTGCGTGGATAAAGAAAGGCTAAAGGAGGTGGCGGAGCGAATCCAGCGCTTGAAGCTTTAAACACGCAGCGAGGATTCACCCGAACCGGCCGTGGCCCATCGAGTATACGTAGGAATCGGCTCCAACCTGGGAAGCAAAAAAGAGAACTACCAGGAAGCGCTGGCGAGAATTGGCAAAATTCCGATTACCAAGATCGTCAGGGAGTCCTCGCTTTACGAGAGCGAGCCCTTGGGCGACTCTAAGGAATGGTACGTCAACGGCGCGATCGAAATCGAGACCGACCTGAAGCCCGACTTGCTGCTGCAAAAATTCAAGAACATCGAGCGAGCGATGGGTCGAAAGAAGGTGCGCAAGCGCTGGGGAGCGCGCGTCATCGACCTGGATATCCTCCTCTACGATAACCTTAAGCTGGACAAGGGGCGGCTCAAGATTCCCCACCCGGAAATGCACAATCGCAAGTTTGTCCTCATTCCGCTGAGCGAGATTGCCCCTCAGGTCGTCCATCCGATCCTGGGGCTGACCATATCGGAGCTTCTGGTGGGCGTCAAAGACAACAAAAGAGTCAGCCTCATGCGGTCGTAGCAAAAGGAGCCCGCCGCGCCAAAGCGGGCTACTAAGAGGATCGCCGGACGGTGCTGCGGTTTTTAGTCTTTTTTATCTTCGCTTACCTTTTTTTTCTGCTTCTCAATCTCTATATCGCCTGGCGCAGACGGCAGCGCAACCTGGACTCACGCCAGCGGGGAAAAGAGCCCGAGCCGATGGTCTTGGACCCACAATGCCAGAGCTACGTCCCCAAGGGATCGGCACTCTATCGCGGCGGTCACTACTTTTGCAGCGAGGAGTGCGCGCGCCTCTATTTAGCCAGCTAGGCAATCAAACAGGCGGCAGTACGCAGAAAGCAGTCAGCAAGATAAACCAGCTCAAGTTTGTTACTGCCTGCTGCCTATTCCTATTGACTCCTGTGATCTCTAAGAGATAGAGAAGCGAAATACAAAGGTCCTGCTATGCGAAGAGACTTGTGCGGTTGCTTGCTTGTGGTTGACGATGACGAGACGAACCGAAAGATACTGTCCGGTCGCCTCGAGGCGGAGGGGCATAAAGTCTCTGTTGCCGAAAACGGGCGGCGGGCGTTGGAGGTGATCCAGGCAGAGCCGTTTGACCTGATCCTCCTCGACATTCTGATGCCGGAGATGGATGGTTACCAGGTGCTCAGACATCTGAAGTCTGACCCGACCGTACGTGATATTCCGGTTATCGTGCTCTCGGCGTTGGACCA
>JACPFH010000117.1 GCA_016183075.1 Deltaproteobacteria bacterium
AAGGCTCAAACCGCCGCGCGGCACCGTGACCCCTTTATGCTCCGAGAGAGCCCCGCCCACAATGACCCGGCAGATGATGTCGGGTGGCGCAACCGATTCGACCTGAAGCTCAACGGTCCCATCAGCGAGGAGAATGGTCTGGCCGGATCTTACCTCCTCGGGAAGCCTTGGATAGTTCACCGAGGCGCGCTCGCGATCCCCCGGCACCTCCTCGGCGGTGAGGATGAACCGATCTCCGGCGTGCAGCCGAATCGACCCGTTGCGAAAAGAGCCGATGCGGATTTTGGGACCGGGAAGGTCCTGGAGAATCGCTACGGATTTTTCCAGCTCCTTGGAGATGGCCCGGATGCGATGTATGGTGGCCCGGTGCTCGGCAACAGTGCCGTGCGAGAAGTTGAGGCGGAACAGATCGACGCCGGCCTCGATCAGCCTGCGGAGCATCTCCGGCGACCGCGAAGCCGGACCGACCGTACAGATGATCTTTGTGCGACGCATGAGACACTCCTATGCTATGCCGGAGATCCAACTCAGGCAACACTGTCCGCCAATTTCATCGACGCAAAGGTCCGAGGTCGATCTTTCACTTCATCATGGCAAATCGATCGCAACAAGAGGAAAGGTACGTCACAGCCGGTAGAGCATCCAGTACACGATTACTCCGGTAACGGAAACGTAAAGCCAAAGGGGGAGCGTCCAACGGGCGATCCGTCTGTGGCGTTCGAAGCTGCCTTTGAGCGCCCGATAGAGCGTGAGCAGCGCCAAGGGCACGATCGCCGCCGCAAGAATCGTGTGGGAGACGAGGATCGCGAAGTAGACCGTGCGAACCGGTCCTTGACCCTGAAACGGCACCGAGCCCACCTGAAAGTGGTACACGAGGTAAGAAATCAGGAACAGCGCCGAGGTGCCCGACGCCGACAGCATGAAGAGCTTGTGGGCCAGGACTTTGCGATTGCGGATGCAAAGATACCCTCCCACAAGAAGCAGAGCGCTGGCCGAGTTCAGGGCCGCGTTGATCGTGGGGAGATAAGAAATCGGGATCAAGAGGGGAAAATATCCGGCGTGAGCATCAGGATGAGGAAGACGCAGAGAATCAGCGGCGTGAGCGCGATGATCCACAAGGTCAGGCGTTCGAATTTGAGGTGCATGAAATACAGCGCCACCAACATCGCTTTGGTCAGGGCCAAGCCGACCAAGAGAATCACAACGACGAGCCTCGTAAAAGGCATGTAGATCACCGCGATTTCAAGGATCGTGAGCGCCAAAAGCCACCAGAAGACTGCGATATAGTTCGGTTCCGCATGCGCGCCTGTCGTCGCCATCGTCGCTCTCCCCGTTTACAAAAGATAGACAAAGGTAAAAATCAGGATCCACACCAGATCCACGAAGTGCCAATAGAGCCCCGCGATCTCCACATGCTTGGCGCCGTACCGGCCGCGCAAGCACGCCACCAAAACGGCGCTGTTATAAATGACGCCCCCGGTCACATGCATCCCATGAAAGCCGGTGAGGATGAAAAAAGTCGTGGCAAAAAGATGCGTGCTAAAAGAAAAACCGAACTCCGGCAGCCGCTCCGTAATCAAGTGGGTCCACTCGTAAGCCTGGCATCCCAGGAAAATGAGCCCGCCGAGGATCGTGAGGCCGAGAAACTTCTTCAGGCCGCGCATATCGCCCCGACTAATCGCCGAGAGGGAAAGCACCATGGTCACGCTGCTGCAGATCAGCAAGAAGGTCATGAAGGCCGTGAGATTGATCCCGAGGACTTCTGACGGGACCGGCCACTTTGTGCTTGCGTAGCGCAGAATCCCGTAGCCGACGATCAAACTGCCAAACGACATGGCATCAGCGGCCAGAAAAATCCACATGCCGAGCTTCCCCCAGCTCTCGGGCGTCAGGGGTGACTCTGCCGGTTCGACAGCGTGATGCATCACAGCAACTTCACTCATCCCTCGCTCTCCTTTTGAATCGATGCCAGGTGATAAACCCGCGCCTTGTCTTTTACCGTGCTGCGCTCCTTGGACGCCCTACGGTGGACGTAAAAGATCCATCCCGCCACCGAACCCAGGATTGCGTAAGGCATGCCCATGAGAAACAAGACGCTCCAGCCGTAAGCATCCGCCATCCGATCTCCGCCCGAGGCCCCCGTCAGGCACACCGCGCAAGCGTCGGCGACGGTCGGCACAAGGAGACCGAATGCTACAACCGCAAGCGCGAGCAACAAAACCCGGAACTGCATAAGCGTAAAGAATATTTACCTATATGATCGCTTCTTCTCTGTCAACAGATTACAGACAGATTCTGGCCGAGCAACAGTCGGCTCACCCCATCGTCTCGTGAAGTCATTTACGGTCACTCTTCGAACCCTTCGTATTCCGCACGGTACTTCTTGAAGTACGGGAGCAAATTGGAGAGGAGAAGGAGAAAGGCGATCCCCAGAGCGACCGCGGAGATTGGCCTGGTGACGAAGATCAAAAGGCTCCCTGCGGAAATCAGGAGCGATTGACGAAGGGCTTGCTCGAGCACCGGGCCGATGACGAAGGCGAGAACGAGCGGGGCCGCCTCATACCCAAACTTCCTCATCAAGTACCCCAGACCACCGAAGAAGATCATGAGGTAGAGATCGAAAATCAGGTTATTCACGCTGTAAGCGCCGATCAAGCAGAAGAGGAGGATCAATGGGAAGAGGACACGGGAAGGGACCTTCAGGACCTGGACCCACATGCCGACCAGGGGAAGGTTGAGGAGAAGCAGGAGCGCGTTTCCCACATACATGCTGGCGACTAGGCCCCAAAAGAGATTGGGGTTGTTTTTGATCAGCAGTGGTCCGGGCTGGATGCCATGAATGATCAGCGCGGAGAAGAGCATGGCCATCACAACGTTCGGAGGAATTCCCAGCGATAGGAGGGGAATGAGCGATCCTCCCGCTGCGGCGTTGTTCGCTGATTCCGGAGCAGCCACGCCTTCGATCGCCCCCTTTCCGAACTGCTCAGGGTGTTTGGAGATCTTCTTCTCGACAGCGTAGGAGACGAACGAGGAAAGAATCGCGCCGCCGCCCGGAAGGGTGCCGAGAAAGAATCCGATGATCGATCCCCGCAAAACGGCCCACTTGGCCGCAGCCCAATCCTTGAGCGACGGCCAAACATTAGTGATCTCCGTCCGGAGGATCTCTGTCTCAAGGGTCTTTTCGACATTGATTAGCACTTCGGATATCCCGAAGAGACCAACGGCGAGCGGAATGATTCCCACTCCGTCGGTCAGCTCATTGACGCCGAAGGTGAACCGGGGAAGCCCGGTGATGATATCCAGTCCCACGCTTCCGAGAAGCAGCCCCACAAGAGCCATCATCAACGCCTTCAAGACCGAGCCCTGGGCCAGATAGGTGAGGATCACCAGCCCGCTGCACATCAGCGCGAAGTACTCAGGCGGGCCGAAGCGGAGAGCCGCTTCCGCGAGCGGATTAGCAACCAGCATGACCCCTACGACGCTGAGCGTTCCAGCAATGAACGAGCCGATAGCGGCAATTCCCAAGGCAGGCCCGGCGCGCCCCTGACGCGCCATCTGATAACCGTCCAGACACGTCACGACCGAAGCAGCCTCTCCTGGGATGTTTACCAAGATCGAGGTCGTGGATCCCCCATACATCGCCCCGTAGTAGATCCCCGCCAGCATGATGATGCTCGATTCGGGTGAGGCTTTGAATGTGGCAGGAAGAAGGAGGGCCATTGCGCCGACAGGGCCGATGCCAGGAAGCACCCCCACCAGTGTCCCGATCACCACTCCGATGAAGCAGAAGAGGATGTTGGTGGGATCAAGAACGACCTTGAAGCCCAGCAGGAGACTCTCGATGACACCCATCTAGTTCAGAACCGCAGCAGGCCCTCCGGGAGCTGCGCGTTGAGAAGCTTAGCAAAGACGTAGTACGTGATGGTTGTAGTCAGAAAGGAGTACGCCAGGACTCGCCACACCCTCCCAGGGCTCAAGATCCAGAATAAGAAGCTCATCAGAAGAAACGTCCCAAGGAGGTATCCCACTCCGGGCATGACGAACGCGTACAGGAGGATCGCGATCAGCACGAGCACTACCTTGCTCCACGAGCTGCCGGAAAAGACAGGGGGAGCCGTCGCCTCTCCTTTTCGGACCATTGACTGCCAGAACAAGATGAAAGACAGAATTCCCAACAACCCTGAAGCGCCGAAGGCCGTGAAGCCCATCCCAGGATTCGTCGGCGTACCGATCCCCAGGCGAAAAGATTCGATCCCGGCGTAGAGAGAAAAGAGCAGCCAGAGGAGGCTGCTTCCCCGATCAAGGATCTTCAAAGCTTCTTCTCGGACTTATTACTTCTTTTCGGGCTCCCTTGGAATTTTGAATTCAAGCATTGCTCACTGCTTTTTTTCGGCATCCCTCGGGACCTTCAACTCCGCGGTTAGTTTTCCGACACGCCCATACGCCTCTTCCAGGTACTTCTTCGTGTCTTCGGAGTTACGGTAGCTCGGCTCGATCTCCAACTTCGCCATCGCCTGGAGGAACGCCGGATCATCCATGGCTCGCCGCAGCGCCTCGTCCAGTTTCTTCACAACGGCCGGCGGCGTTCCCTTTGGCCCGGCGATCATGAAGACGGTCTCGTTGGTGAAATCGTATCCCTGCTCCCGGAGCGTTGGGACTTCGGGAAACGCCTTGAGGCGCCGATCACCGTGCATGGCCAGAAGCCTGAGCCTCCCCTCTTTGACGTGGGGGATCCAGGTCGAGTCTCCGGATTGAGCCGTGATGTGCCCGCCAAGCAGCGCCGTAAGTGCGGGCGCGCTCCCCGGGTAAGGGACATGGGTCCACCGGATCCCTTCCTTCTTGGCGATGTACTCCATCGCGTGCTGCATCGCCGAGCCCACCCCCAAGGTGCCATATGTGACCTTTCCAGGGTTCAGCTTGGCGTACTCCACAAACTCCTTCAGACTCTTCCAGGGGGAATCAGCCCTGATGACGAGCCCGGACTGAGGGGCCCCGAAATGCATGATTGGGACGAAATCCTCAAGCTTGTACGCCACCGGACGGAAGTGGGGAATCCTGACGAATCCGGAGCTGGTGGGAGCAACCAGGTGATACCCGTCCGGTCTCTCCTTCGCCACAATTCCCAGGCCAACGGTTCCGCCTCCCGCACCGTTGTTCGTGATGACAAACGGCTGTCCCAGGAACTTCTCCGCCTTGCTGGCAAGCGCGCGTGTCGAGATATCCATAGTCCCACCGGCCGCAAACGTTACCAAGATGTTGATTGGCTTCGTCGGATACTCCTGCCCGTGTGAGACGACTGGCATCATAGCCAGGAGCACGCCCAGCAAAAACCCTGCTTTCGTCGGTTTCATAGGCTCCTCCCTCGCAGCAATGGGTCAGGCGGACTGTATGGGTAGCTGCTTGCTAACTGCTGACAGCTTTTGGCGGGAGAGTATCCGACAAGCTACGGTTATGTCAACTTCGGGGAGGCCTCCAGGCCGAGATGGACATTTGTTCTGCCTTGGAGTAATGAGCGTTTCTAAGTGTTGAAGCATCTCAGGCGGCGGAGTTCGAGGACGCGGCGAAGGCCTGAGCTGGGTCTAACAGGCTGCGGAAAAAGTGATTTTCATGCTTCGAGAGCCTCAGCATGAACGGAAAATCATCAATGATTTCAAAGGAGCCTCCGTTCGCCCTGAGCCCGTCGAAGGGTGAACGGAGAGTTTTTCCGCAGCCTGCTAAGAGAAAAAAACCATGAAGTTGACCGGAGGACAGGCGCTCGCCCAACAACTGCTACGCGAAGGCATCACGGACATTTTCGGTGTCCCGGGTGTCCAGCTCGATTGGGTAGTTGACGGGCTGCGGCAGATTAGTGACCGTATCCGCTTCATCGTGCCCCGTCATGAACAGGCCACATCCTACATGGCTGACGGCTATGCCCGCACGACCGATCGTATCGGCACCTGTTTGGTCGTGCCGGGACCTGGTTTGCTCAACGCGATGGCCGGCTTGTCGACCGCTTATGCCTGCAACTCGCGCGTGCTGTGTATTGCGGGCAACATTTTCTCGGGCGGTATTGGCAAGGGTTACGGCCTGTTACACGAGGTTAACAACCAGTCCAATATTCTTGGCGCGGTGACGAAATGGCACGGCAGCGCTCATTCGCCTCAACAGATTCCTGGGCTCGTTCGGGAGGCGGTACGACATCTGCGCACCGGCCAACCACGCCCAGTGGGGATCGAGATTGCCCACGACGTGTTGAGCACCACGGCTGATGTTGAGCTGATCGATCCACCACGGCGGGAGGACAGCCGCATTTCCCCCGAAAGCGGCGCGATCGCGCGCGCCGCGTCTCTTCTTTCCACCGCACAGTTCCCGGTGATCTATGTCGGCGGCGGCGCGCTTGCGGCTCGCGCCTCCTCCACCCTGCGCGAAGCCGCCGAGAAGCTCCAGGCGCCGGTCGTCATGAGTGATAACGGCCGCGGCGCGTTGTCTGACCGTCATCCGCTCGCTTTGAACACTTTGGGGGGGCGTGCCGTATTCCCGCACGCCGATGTGGTGCTCGTTGTCGGCAGCCGTTTTGTTGACGTCAATCGCGGGCAGCCCGCGTGGCCAGCGGACGGCAAACGCTATATCTTCCTCAATTCAAACCCCTCGGATTGGGGGCCGCCCCGCACCTGCGAACTCGGCATTCACGCCGACGCTCGCCTCGGCCTGGAGGCGTTAGCCAGCGAGTTATCGATACGGAAGCCTTCACGGGCGGCCGATTTGGACAAGGTGCGCGCCTGGGCGCTGCACCAAGCAGACGAGATCGCGCCGCAAAGCGCCTGGACAGGCTCTCTCCGTAGCGCGATTCCGGATGACGGCGTTCTCGTCATGGATCTCACTCAGGTGGGCTACTTCGCACGCTTGATGTACCCGGTATACGAACCGAACACTTTCATTTCGCCAGGCTACCAAGGCACGCTGGGCTATGGCTTCGCCGCAGGTCTCGGTGTCGCCGTGGGCAACCCCGGTCGCGCCGTGGTCAGCATCATTGGTGACGGCGGCTTCGGCTGGAACATGCAGGAACTGGCGACGGCCCGCAGGTACGACCTCGGTCTCGTCACCATCGTGTTCAACGACGGACATTTCGGCAACGTGCGCACGATGCAGAAGGAGCAATTTGGGCAGGTCTTCGGTGTCGAACTCATGAATCCTAAGTTCGACAAGCTCGCCGAGGCATTCGACATCCCGTTCGCGCGAGTCGAAGATCCCGATGCCCTGAAAAACCTCTTGCGTGAGGCGCTGACCCAGCGTGGCCCGGTCTTGATAGAAGCGCGCGTTAGCGAGATGCCCAATCCCTGGCACTTGTTCCGGCTGCAGGCGCCTTTTGGGAAGTCAAGTCGCCCTCCACCACCTAATCCGCTCGGGGAACCTGCCCGCGAACCCGCATCCGGCACCAGAAGACAGGAATGAGCGGGTCATTCGAGCGCTGAAAGCGGCTCTGGAAACCAAATCCGTGCTGGCCCGCGAACAGATCGAAGCTAGTACTATAATTTGCCGTTTAACTAACGACGGCAAGCGGATAATGTCGGGATATCACCATGAAATCGGAGTCCTTATGGAGGAGAGAAAGGCGGTGGCGGAGAGCCAGGACAGCGATCAAGCAGTCCACAGGACTGTCGATGGTCAGCCCCTTTTTTCTCAAGTTCCGGTAAACATCCGCAGCATCCACGTAATCAGAGAACTCGGCATCAATCTTCGGAAAGAGGAACAGATATTCTCT
>JACPFH010000118.1 GCA_016183075.1 Deltaproteobacteria bacterium
ACATCGCCTACGGCCCCGAGGACTTCAAGGAAGTCGTCCAGTGGGGGTTGAACATCTCCCCGGTTCACGAGGTGCTGATCGAAGAGTCCGTGCTCGGATGGAAGGAGTTCGAACTCGAGGTGATGCGCGACCACAAGGACAACGTCGTGATCGTCTGCCCGATCGAAAACTTTGATCCTATGGGGATTCACACGGGGGATTCCATTACGGTCGCTCCGGCGCAGACCCTCACGGACAAAGAATACCAGATCATGCGCGACGGCGCGCTGAAGGTGATCCGGGAAATCGGCGTCGACACGGGAGGGTCCAACATCCAGTTTGCCGTCAATCCTCAGGACGGAAGGCTGGTGGTCATCGAAATGAACCCCAGGGTCTCGCGCAGCTCGGCGCTGGCGAGCAAAGCCACCGGATTTCCGATCGCCAAGATCGCGGCCAAACTCGCCGTCGGCTACACCCTGGACGAGATTCCCAACGACATCACGCGGGAGACGCCGGCGTGCTTTGAGCCCACGATCGACTACGTCGTGGTCAAGGTGCCGCGCTTCACCTTCGAGAAATTCCCCAAAACCAAAGATATCCTCACCCCCCAGATGAAATCGGTCGGCGAGGTCATGGCGATCGGGCGCACCTTCAAGGAAGCCCTGCACAAGGCGATGCGCTCGCTGGAGGTCGACTCCTACGGCTTCGAGGAAAAGCTCCCCCTGGCTGAAAATGACCGTGAAAAGAGGCTGGAAGTCGTTCGGGAAAAACTCAAGGTCCCTAATGCCCAGCGGCTATGGTATCTGGGCGACGCGTTCCGGATGAACATGACCCCGGAAGAGGTCCATGAGCTCACGCGCATCGACCCGTGGTTCTTGGAGCACATCCGACAGATCATCGCGACCGAAGCGAGCGTCAAGGAGCTCAAGCGGGGCAAGGACGGGCTCACGGAGGAGGTTTTCCGCGCGGTCAAGCAGATGGGTTTTTCCGACCGGCGGCTGGGGGTGCTCCTCGGCCGGAGAGAAGAAGAGATCCGGTCGCTAAGGCTCGCAGCCGGAGTGCGGGCGGTCTTCCGCACGGTCGATACCTGCGGCGCCGAATTCGCCGCTTATACGCCTTATCTCTATTCGACCTACGAAGGGGAGGATGAGTCGAATCCGAGCTCGAGAGAAAAGATCATGATCCTCGGGGGCGGCCCGAACCGGATCGGGCAAGGGATCGAATTCGACTATTGCTGCGTGCACGCCGCTTTTGCGCTCAGGGAGGACGGCTTCGAAGCCATCATGGTGAACTGCAATCCAGAGACCGTGAGCACCGATTACGACACTTCCGACAAGCTTTATTTTGAGCCCCTGACGCTCGAGGATGTGCTCAACATCGCCGAGGTGGAAAATCCCACCGGCGTTATCGTGCAGTTCGGCGGCCAGACTCCGCTCAAGCTGGCTCTGGCCCTGGAACGGGCGGGGGTAAGAATCATCGGGACCTCTCCCGACAGCATCGACCTGGCCGAGGATCGCGAGCGCTTCAAACGGCTCCTCGAGCGGCTCGACATCAAACAACCCGAGAGCGGCACCGCCCGATCGTACGATGAGGCGATCGAGATCGCCGAAAGGCTAGGATATCCGGTCTTGGTCCGGCCTTCCTATGTCCTGGGTGGCCGGGCGATGGAGATGGTTTACGACCGCGACGCGCTGCGCCGCTATATCACGTACGCGGTGGAGGCTTCCCCCGAGCATCCCATTTTGATCGATAAATTTCTCGACGACGCGATCGAGATCGACGTCGATGCACTGGCGGACGGAGAGCAGGTGGTGATCGGCGGCATCATGGAGCACATCGAAAGAGCGGGAGTTCATTCCGGCGATAGCGCGTGCACGCTGCCGCCGAAAAGCATCGCGCCGGAGATTCAGGATGAGATCCGCCGCCATACGGTGGCGCTCGCCCTGGCGCTCAAAGTCCGCGGGCTCATGAATGTGCAATATGCCGTCAAAGGCCGCGACGTATACGTGCTGGAGGTCAACCCGCGAGCCTCGCGAACCGTGCCATTTGTCAGCAAGGCAATCGGCATCCCGCTCGCCAAACTCGCAGCGCGCATTATGGCGGGAAAAACACTCACCGACGTGGGACTGACTGCGGAGGTTGTGCCCGCACACATCTCGGTCAAGGAGGCGGTTTTTCCCTTCAACAAATTTCCCGGAGTCGACACGCTCTTGGGCCCGGAGATGAAGTCCACCGGCGAGGTCATGGGCATCGGCACCTCTTTCGGTCTGGCTTTCGCTAAGGCGCAGCTCGGCGGCGGCATGCGGCTGCCGCGCGACGGCAGAGTCTTTATCAGCGTGCGGGACGAAGACAAGGAACGAGCGGCTTCGGTGGCGCAAAAGCTTCATCGGATCGGTTTCCGGGTCGTTGCCACCCGGGGAACCGCAGCCTACTTCGCGATCCGAGGCATCCCCGTCCAACCGGTGAAGAAGGTCCAAGAAGGAAGGCCGAACATCGCGGAGGCGATCAAAGGCGGCAACATTGCCATGGTCATCAACACGCCGGGGGACGCCCATTCTCAAGCCGATTCTTATTATCTACGGCGCAACGCGCTGGACTATCAGGTCCCGTACTTTACCACGATCGCCGGCGCCGAAGCGGCCGCCGAGGGGATTGAGATCATGAAAGAGCGCGAGCTGGACGTCCAGGCGCTGCAGGAGTATCAGGCGTCCGTTCGCGGAATCCTTTCGACCTAGCTCGGATGATTCGCTGATGTCTCTGGCGGGACGACAAAGTGTTAGCGAGGAGATCTCGTTTTTCGACGAGCCTGCCGTAAGGTCATCACGGTGACCAGAGCCGGCTAAGACGGCCCGCCAGGCGCAGCCGACGGATGATGGCAAACAACGCCTACGCAAGCGCGAGCGTCCCGCCCAAGGAGTGTCTGAAAGCTATCTCCACACCGCTCCGCTTCCTTAAAGGCGTAGGGCCGAAGAGAGCAGCCCTGCTGGAGACACTGGGACTTAAGACGGTCGAGAATCTCCTCTATCATCTGCCCTTCCGCTACGAGGATCGCCGTCAAATTAAAAAAATCCATTCGGCATCCGTAGGCGAGGAGGAGAGCTTCGCGGGAACCCTGGTCTTCGTGCAGAAAAAGTTCATCCCGCGACGGAGACGCCAGATGTTGATCGGGACCCTGTCCGATGGGACGGGAATGCTCGGCCTGATGTGGTACAACGTGCCGCCCTACATGGCGAAGACGCTCAGCCGCGGGCAGGTATTGCTCGTCCACGGTCGAGTTGAGCAGGGCTTGGGTGGGCAAAAGCGCATCGTCCATCCCGACTTCGAGCCCATCGAAGCTGGAGAGGAGATCGACGCAGAGAAGATCCTGCCGGTGTACTTAAGGCCGGGAGGCCTTCCGCTCAGGACCATTCGCCGCTGGCTGGAGCAGGCCGTCGCCGATTACGCACCCTACCTGCCGAGCTTCTTACCCGAAAGCGTCACTCGCCGCCAAGGGCTCATGGATCTTAATCGGGCGATGAACCAGGTACACAAGCCGGACAAAACCACGGATCTGGCTTCCCTTAATCGCTTTTCTTCGCAAGCGCAGCGCGCCATCATCTTTGACGAATTCTTCTATCTGCAGATCGGTCTCGGCCTCAGGCGAAAACACCGCACTGCTCTCGAGGGGATCGCATTCGCCTCCGCCGAGGCGCGGCTCACCGGCCCGATGCGTGGGCTGTTACCGTTTACGCTGACTGCGGCGCAAGAGCGCGTAGTCGAAGAAATCTACCGGGACATGGCGTCGGCGCGCCCCATGCAGCGGCTGATCCAAGGGGATGTGGGATCGGGAAAGACGATCGTGGCGTGGCTCGCCGCGTTGCGCGCGATCGAGAATGGATTCCAAGCCGTCTGGATGGCGCCTACGGAGCTGTTGGCGGAGCAGCACTTCCGCAATCTCAAGGGGTTTTCCGAGGCCCTCGAGATCCGCGCCGCGCTCCTTACGGGCTCGCAGCCGGAAAGCACCAAGAGGGAAATCACGGCAGGGATCGGCGCCGGCAGGATATCGTTCGTCGTCGGGACCCATGCGCTGATCCAGGAAGGCGTCCGGGTTCCGCGCATGGGTCTCGGCATCATCGACGAACAGCACCGATTTGGGGTCGTTCAGCGCATGGCGCTGCAGCGGCTGGTGCATTGGCAGGCGGCCGCCGCCCCGACGCTACCGCAGCCCGACATCCTGCTCATGAGCGCGACCCCGATCCCTAGAAGCCTCGCCATGGTACTTTTCGGTGACCTGGAGATCTCTTTTCTCGACGAGATGCCGCCCGGGCGAACTCCGGTCGAGACCAAACTCTGCAGCGCAAGGGAACGCGGGACAGTCTACGAGCGCGTTCGTGCGCAGATTAAAAATGGCCATCAGGCCTATATCGTGTATCCTCTTGTTGAGGCGTCCGAGCGACTCAACCTCCATGATGCGACCGGGATGGCGGAGGAACTGCGGCTCGGCGTGTTCAGAGAGTTTCGGATCGGCTTGATCCACGGCCGGATGAGCGCGGAAGAGCGTGACGGCGTCATGCGCCGCTTCAAGGAAGGGGCCTTGCAGATCCTGGTTTCCACGACCGTTATCGAGGTGGGCATTGATATTCCCAATACCACGGTGATGGTCATCGAGCACGCGGAGCGTTTCGGCCTTTCCCAGCTCCATCAACTGCGCGGGCGAGTCGGCAGGGGTAATGCCCCGGCACAATGCTTTCTCGTGCACTATCAGGCCCACAGCCGCGAGGCCCGGTCGCGCCTGCGGGTCATGGAGAAGGAGCATGACGGCTTTAAAATTGCCGAAGCCGATCTTGAGCTGCGCGGCCCGGGAGAGCTTCTGGGCACCCGCCAGTCAGGTCTTCCCGATTTTCGTCTGGCCGACATCGTGCGGGATGCCCACCTGCTGCTGCAGGCGCGCAAGGAGGCCATTGGGTGGCTAACCGATGACCCGTTTTTATCCCGACCCGAATCCCGGGCTATCAGGCAAGTTCTATTGCACCGCTGGGGCGACCGATTGGAACTCGGCGCCGTCGGATAGTACTAAGCAATGAGGACTGAGTAGAGGAAGATCCTTACTCGTCCCTCAGCGCTCAGAGGTTGTGAAAAAATAGCCGATCGCCCTTCGACAAGCTCAGGACGAACGGCTAAGTACTTGAATTTTCATCTGCGCTATCCGTTCGTGCTGAGGCTCTCGAAGCATGAACAGATTTTTTCACAACCTCTCAGTCCTCGTTGCTGGCCTGTCGTTTGCACCGGAAGAGCGGATAGCTTAAAATAATTATTCAGCCATGATTCGCCAGCTTTCGGCGAGAAACGATAACGAGCGGATTGCTCACGGCTGAAAGCTAACCAAGGGGTGCATTAGAGTGGAATTTCAGCGTATTAAGAGGCTCCCTCCGTACGTATTCACCATCATCGACAGCTTAAAGCTGGAGGCGAGGCGGAGAGGGGAAGATATCGTGGATTTCGGCATGGGCAATCCTGACAACCCCAGCCCTCCCCACGTCGTCGCCAAGCTTATCGAGGCGGTCAAGAAACCGCCCAACCACCGCTATTCCGTTTCCCGCGGCATCTATAAGCTTCGGCTTGCCATCGCGGACTGGTACAGAAGGCGTTTTGGAGTCGAGATCGACCCCGAGACCGAAGCCATCGCCACTATCGGAGCTAAAGAAGGATTGGGGCATTTGGTCTGGGCAATCGTCGACCCGGGAGATGTCGTCTTCTGCCCAAGTCCCACGTACCCGATCC
>JACPFH010000119.1 GCA_016183075.1 Deltaproteobacteria bacterium
GCCTCACCCAACTTGGCCACCAGTTTTTCCCAGCCGATCGCGCCGACGTGTTTGTGAATAATCAGCCCCTCGCGGTTCATAATGAAAGTTTCCGGAAGCCCCCACACGCCATAATCGGCGGCGACTTTATTTTTGAGATCCCAACCGTTGGGATAGGTGATTCCGAACTCGGCAATGAAGTCGCGCGCATCCTGCTCTCGATCAAAGATGTTAACGCCCAAAAAGATCACGGATCGGTCTTTATAACGCCGCCAGCCGGCCTCAAGCATGCGGGCTTCATCGCGGCAGGGCGGACACCATGAAGCCCAGAAATTCAGAAAAACGATTTTGCCCTTGAGATCCGCAAGATCCAGACTAGGTCCGTCGAACAGCCTCAGTGAGAATGGCGGGGCTTCCTTGCCCAAGATGGGCGAAGGACCAAGGGCGCGCGGGTCCCTGGTAAACCCAAAGGCGAGCAAGGCAACAATGGTGCCTGCAAAGATAAAGACAAGGCCAAGCCTTAACCAAATTTTCCACTGCCTCTGGCCCCTCGTCTGAGGGAGCGGAGATTCCCTCGAAAGCTCCTCGGGGGCCGAGTTATCAGGCCGCGGCCGATGGGTTCGTGCCATGAGTCGTACCGCTTGTAATCGGACGTCCGCGGCCTTCCTCCTCGTCCCCCTCGGGCTTCGAAGTGATAGTGTCCCTGAGGAGGGGACGGCTCGGGGCTTTCATACGCAAGGGCGAACCCTGTTTCATGACTGTTCCTCCGGTTGAGATTCTCGCTCTTCGGGTATCCTGACCGTTTCCACATCTCCGATCACAAGATTTCGGATCTGGGCGGCGGCGGAGGCGATAACTGCTACAATGGCCGCCCAACGATGAGTTGCCGAAGCGACTCCGCCGCCGGAGAGCATAACTCCCAATCCCAGGGCGATTATCAGGAGTAGCGTTGCCAAGAGGTCGAAGCCGCTTCGGCCGCGCACATGCATGCCAACGGCCAGAAGACCGGCAAGCAAGGCAACCACGGCGTGAAGGTTCCGGTCGATCTGACCCCACGAGGCCAGAAAGCCCAGTCCTAGAGCCCCGATAAGAAGGGCAATGGAAAAAGTTGTGGCAATAGCCGTCACCAAATTCTTCATGGCGAGTGTACCCTTACCTGCGCACCAACAGCCTCATCTTTTCCATCCTGCGAGTCCCGACAATCTCAACTTTTTCTCCTACTGGAACATCATCGTGAGAGACCGCGTCCCAGATCTCGCCCCTAAAAAAGACCTTCAGAGCACCGTTTCCGTTCTGGATCACCTCGGCCCTGCCTCCGACCATGCCCTCGATACCCGTCGCGGCGGGCCGCCGCATATCTTTCCACATGAGCCAGTAAACAACGGCGCTGACAAGCAGGAGAAACGAATAGAAAATCAGAGCTTGCTCAAAAGGCATGAGCCAAAAGAGGATCAAGCCAACGAAGGGAAGAACGAAAACAATGTGACACATAAATCCTTACCTGCCCCTTTCAGATAATCCAGTATGTCAACGTATCGTTGAGTCCGGCCGTGATAAAAATTGCCCCCGCCAGGCGGCTTATCATAGGACGGGATTGTTTCAGGCGCTCCATTAACGTGTGACTCACCTTGCTCCCCGAAGCCAGAAGGCTGGCGAAGAGGAGAAGCGGAAGAGCCGTTCCCACGGCGAAGAGCGCAGGGAAAGTCCATCCGCCGGTGCTGATAAGTGCCAACGGAATCATCAAGCCGAAGAAAAGCCAGAAGAGAGTTGGACAAAAGCTAAAAGAAAAAGCGACGCCCAGAGAGAATGCGCCCGTGGCCTCGCCATGAGGGAGACGTGGATGAAGCCATGAGGCAAGCCGGCTCCCAAGAGAACCCCTTAGTCGTACGAGACCCATAAGTCCGAGGCCAATAATGATCATGAGAGGCCCGATGGATTTCCGGGTTGCCACCACCAGCGGAATAGCGACTCTATCGAGTTGGAATCCGAGAAAGATCACCGCTCCGCCAGCGAGCGTATAAACCAAGACCTTTCCCAAGGTATAAGCTAGGGCCTCCCTTAAAGCTCCTCGCTCACCGACTTTTCGAGATAGATAGGCCATGGCCGAGAGGTTCGTTGTAAGTTGACATGGCGAAAGGGAGCCAACCAGACCGGCGAGAAGAACGGTCAAGAGCGGAAGCTGCACCCAATCCGCGAGATGCTTCACAGGCCCGCCAAGTGCTACACTCGCCTGGCTCAACAGAAAATACCACTCCCGCATCAGCTCTCGGATGAGTTCCATGCCATCACGTTTTCCGCTTAAGACATGAGGTCCTTTTTCTTCTCCTCAAACTCCACCTTCCCTAGCTCGCCTCTTGCATAGCGCCGCTTGAGAATCTCTAAGGCATCTGCCGAGGACTTTGACCCAGACGCCAAAACCAGAAAGCGGACCAGCAAAACGATTCCCGCGATGATAAGCCCCCAAAACAGGAGCATGAAGATGGTCATGAATATTCCCCATTCAGCTCCCATCATGCCGTAAGACCAGCTCATCTAAGCTCCCGGCGCAATGGGCATTCTGTAAACGCTTTGGCAACGGAACTCATCACGCGACTCTCAATTAGATGGTTATGAGAATGGCAAAGCCCATGACCACGACTCCAGTTCCGATGCCGAAACGGAGCCGCTCCCTGTGGTGCAGGTTCCAGTGGGCCAGGCGGTTGAGCATCGGCCGGGCCGAGGCCAGAAGTAAGATGATCACCAGTGGGAGAACAAACAGAGC
>JACPFH010000120.1 GCA_016183075.1 Deltaproteobacteria bacterium
GCGAGCGGAGTCCGTTGGCCACTTTGTTCACCGTGGTGACCTCAAAGGCGGCTCCTCAAGCTCGCGCAATGGTTCAGCGGTCTCGGGGGCAGGCCTCTCCGGCCGAGGGCAATACGCCTCTACCTTGAGGAGGCCTGCAAACGAAACGATCACACTTTCACTTCGAAGCCCGAGGGGGACGAGAAGGAAGGCCGCGGACGTCCGATTACAAACGTTACGGCTCATGGCACAAACCCATCGGCCGCGGCCTGATGGCTCGGCCCCCGAGGAGCTTCCAGGATTGGTGAACGTCCCGCGGCTCGCTCCCTCGACCGGGACTTTCCCCTTCCAAGCCCGAGGGAGCTTCCGAGCGAATCCGCTCTAGCTCAATTGTGGGTGTCCGCGTGCGCCTTTCTCCCGGAGCAGCGAGCTGATTAAGGCGCATACGGCGACCGCTGTGACTCCTGCGAACGTATAGTTCATCGCGCCGACGAAGACTTTCGCCATCTCCGGTGTCGGCGTAGCGGCGCTGTCTCCGGTCAGGTAGCGGAAGACCACGGTCATCAGAAAACTCCCCATACTGACTCCGACAGCATTGCCGAGACCGAAAGTCATGAAAAGGGCGCCCGTGGCCACGCCCCGATGCTCCTTTGGCGCCGAGCCGATCATGGTGGCATGGTTCTGTGGATAAAAGAGCGCAAGTCCGAGACCGCCGATGGCGAGGATGAGTGTGGGCAAAAGCCAGTGCGAGTCGGGCTGCACGAGCGTTCCCATCGCGGAGGCGGCGATCACGAGGATCAGTCCGGTCGTCGCAGGGAGGCGGGTTCCAACCTTATCCGCGAGATAACCGCCGAAAGGCGAGACTGCCGCTGTACATATCGATCCCGAAATGAAAAGGACGCCCATGAAGGTCGGCGAGAGGCGGAGGACTTCCTGGAGGTAGAAAGGCAGAACGAACGCGGTCGCGGTCTGGGTAATCGTGACGAGGAGGAGCGAAAGGGCGCTCAAAGTGAAGCCGCGGCTCTTAAAGAGTTCGAGGTTGAGAATGGGGCTCGCAGCGGCGCGTTCCTGCAGGATAAATCCGACGAAAGAGCCGGCAAATCCGAGGATCAGAAAGTTTCGCCATCCCCAGGAAATAGCTTCCATGAGCCTGCGGTCTAAAAGCGCGATCAGAGCCACGGTCGAGACAACGAGCAAGCTCGCCCCCGGATAGTCGATGGCGAAGGCGCTTGTCCGCTTCCGGGCAGCGGCCGGTCTAAGAGATTGCTTTTGCTGGAATCTGTTCAGGGCGAGCCCGGCGACGCCGATCGGAACGAGCAGGAAGAAGATCCCGCGCCAGTGAATGAAATCGATGATGATTCCGCCAAGGCTCGGGCCGAAAAGGAAGCCCGCGTAGTGGGCCGTAGTCATCAAGGCCTGCGCCTTGCCGGCTGCGGCGGCATCGACCGATTCCATGGCGAGCGCCCTCGCTTGCGACTGGCACATGGCGCCGCCGATTCCCTGAAGCACCCGGAACCCGATCAATTGATAGACGTCCTGGGCAAGGCCGCATAGAAACGAGCCGATCGTAAATACGGCGATGCCTGTCCCGAAAACGGCGTGCCGCCCATATAGATCACCGACGCGGCCGAAAACCAGGGACAAGCTGATGGTCGCGAGTTGGTAGGAGATCAGAGCCCACGAGATTGCGATCAGATCGGCGCCGAGCTTCTGAGCCAGGGTGGGCAACGAAACGACGAAAATCATGTAGCCGACGGCCACGAAGAAGCTGCAGAGCATCGCGTTGCCGAGCATCAACCAGTCGACGCGGCGTTCCATGAGCCCATGTTTGTACTCAACATTTCGATCAAGGTCAAAGCGCGGTACGTTTGCATCCAAAATTTCCTCCGAAAGCTCCTCGGGGGCCGAGTTATCAGGCCGCGGCCGATGGACTGAGCTCCCTCGGGAAGCGCGCCCTCCGCTGCGGCCGATGGGCCTCTGCCATGAGTCGTACCGTCAGTAATCGGACGTCCGCAGCGTCGCTCGCGCTCCCCTCGCTCGCGGACAAGCGGAGCCGCGGCCTTCCTCCTCGTCCCCCTCGGCCTTTCATCAGGAAAGGCGAAGTCAAACTTCATATTTTTTGATACTTCTACGCGCTACGAGCCCATGGTTCGGTTGTTTCCCGGTTCGGTTTTGCGCTAGTATCCGGCTTCGACTTCTCAGAAAGGAGAAAGGCATGGCTTACATGAGTTGGCGTGGCACCGTGGGTGTTATTAAACCCACGATGAGACCAGGAGGTCTGGAGGAGTTTATCCGCTTGCTGCCTGAGGGCGTCGGCGTCATTCCTTTGTTCCTGAATATCCGGCGGGGAACCGAAGAGGAATTTCGTCAGGTTCTGTCGGCTTATGAGGAGAAGGTCGCCGAGTTGGCGGGGGCGGAAGTCGACTTGATTCACCCGGAGGGCGCTCCCCCGTTCATGGTCCAAGGGTTCGACGGAGAAAAAAAGATCGTCGCGGAGTGGGAGAAAAAGTTCAAGATTCCCGTCGTCACGGCCGGGATGACGCAGGTGGAAGCGATGCGGGCCTTAAAGGTGAAGAGAATCCTCGGCGTCACCTACTTCACCGGCAAAATCAACGAGACTTTTGCCCGGTATTTCAAAGAAGGTGGTTTCAAAGTCCTGGGCATGGATGGGATTTCGGTCGCCTTCGAAGATGTGGGGCGGCTCTCCTCGCAAGAGGTTTACGCGCACACGCGAAAGGCTTTTCTTCGCCATCCCGGAGCCGATGCGATTTACATGCTCGGCTCGGGATGGCGCACTCTGGATATCGTTGCCCTTCTGGAGCAAGACCTCGGGGTCCCGGTAATCCACCCGGTGCCCGCCCGCGTCTGGGCTGTGCAGAAGCGCCTGCACATAAGGCAGCCCGTGAGCGGCTACGGCCGGCTGTTGCAGGAGATGCCGTAAAAGACGGTGATGGCTGGCATCGCATCGCCCTGTCGGCTACCCTCCCTGCCGAAAATCTACGTGGCCATGAGCTGAGGGGTTACGGCGCCGGATTTTCTGTTCCGGCGCCGTAACCGAAATGTACGTTTTGGGGATTACTTACTCTGCCAGCGGTCCGTCGATGGTCACGGGTCCAACGATGCAGACATACATACCCGCGGGAAATCCACCCGGGATATCATCGGCGGTGACAACGACCTGATATGTCGACCCAACCTTGACTCCGAGGGATATTTTCCCTGTGAAACTGTCTACTGCTCCGGTTCCGGACTTGCTTTTGCCGGGGCCGTTTGCCTTAACCTCATGAAGGGCTACCCGCCAAATATCGGGACCGAATACACAGCAGTCGCTGGTATAAACGCTGACGCTGCCATTTGCGGTAGGGGTGAGCTCAAAGACAAAGGCGTCGCCAGCACCGTCAAAAGCATCGTCACCAGTAAGCGCGATCTCTGTGCCCGGGCACTCGGAGAAAGCCTTAGCCAGAGGGCCGCGGCCCGGAGTAGTGACTGCGCTCGGATCAGCATTTGGACTCTCCTGAGCCCAAAGGGGCTGGGTCGCCATCAAGATCAGTCCCAAGCCTAAAAGCACTATTGTTTTTTTCATCGATCTTCTTTTTTCCTCCTTTTCGTTAATCAAATCAACTCCGCATTCTACGGATCCGGTTCGTAACGTTACTAAGGTAAATCCCCTAGATTGTCAAGATGAAAAATTTACTTGTGAAAAAAGTGCTTTCACTTCGATTAGTTCACCACGTCGGTGAGAACTGGATCGCCGAAGGTGCCATCGGCCTTCTTTGCCCCACACCCCTTGTCTGGGACACCCTTGGGAGGCGGGTTCGGGTCGTGCTGTTCCGCCGGGGCATCATGGGGACAGACATCATCGGCCGCGTGGGTATCGGCGTTGCCGTCGAGGACATCGTGATGGACCGTGGCCACATAGCTGTAATCCCCGGCGCTTGTGTCAGCCTTGTTTTTCTTGAGCGGACCCGCGCAGTCATACGTGACAACGTAGTGGATCGTTAGTTTTTGTTTGGGTTTGAGTACCTTCGG
This sequence comes from Deltaproteobacteria bacterium, assembly GCA_016183075.1. Taxonomy (GTDB): domain Bacteria; phylum Desulfobacterota; class Binatia; order UBA9968; family UBA9968; genus 2-12-FULL-57-22. The sequence continues at coordinate 4,009 of JACPFH010000120.1, forward strand.
TCCTTTCGCAAAGAGCTTGCCGTTCTTGGCGTCGTTGAGAGCCACAACCGCATCATTACAGCCTTCCCCATCATCGTCGGCGGCGCTCACGGTGAGCCGGACCAGACCGGTGCCGACACCGTCCCCAAGATCCGCAGCCTCGATTGACTCTGAATGATCGCTGCGGTTCTGTATCTGTACCTTTACCGGCTTGGTCACCAGGCTTGCCGCTCTCACCGTCTTCGGCGCGGTAATCTTCACGACAGCGAGGTCATGAACGGTAATGGAAAAACAGGCGACCCAGGTGCCCCAGTTGTTGGAGCTTGCGGAGGTCGCATATTCATTCGCCGCGCAGAATGTGTTGGTGAAGCTCGGATCGACGACAATGCTCGGATCGACGACAATGCCGCTGTAATCACCGGCCCTGCATACTAAGCCGGGGTCGCAGTCGAAGGCGGTGTAGCTGCGCTCTCCCGCCTTGGCGAGGAGAGGGGCCTGCATGGTGCCCGCGGTATTCAACTGTGACCTGCCGGTCGCGTACATCGACATAAACTCGCTCGGGGAAGATTGCATGAAGGTCATGCCCACGTCCCCATTAGCGGCGATCGCAACCGAGGGGTAGTAAGTGTGTATTCCCGCTCCTATATCGACGGTCCCCTGCTGTGTGACGGTGGGGGACGGCTCCGCCGTATTAAATTCATACCAGCGGGCATGGGCCTCGCCATCGGTGGGGAGGCCCACGGCCTGCGAAGCTACAAGCCGGTTGTTCCGCCACTCGGCATTCAGCATCCTGGCGTCGTTGGTATCGATCTTCTTGCTTCCCGTTCCCGGCTGAGTCGCATTGGGCGGAATACTATAAGGTTCCACCGTCAACTCGGTGTCGATAAAGGTCGGCGCCGGGCTGGTTACGTTGGTCATTCTCGTTACCCGTATGGCATTTCCCCCGGCGTATTCCGCTTCCTCGACGAACCACATCGGGTCGCCGTTGACAGAACCATGCATGATGGCGGGCACCATTGTGAAATGGGTGCTGTTGCGGTCCACGTGGAAGCTGGTGAGCGTAGCGGGGTCGGCATCGAGGACGGTGGACTTGTCGATGGTAATGATGCTCACGTGGTCGAAGTTTTCGCTGGTAAAGCCGAACATGTTCAAGGTGAAGACATGCGCGTCGGCATTCCAGCCAAGCTTGGGAAAGTCGCCCCAGACATTCTCACCCACATTTAAGCCGAACTCTTTCACGTCGATCCTGTGCATCTCGCTAAAGCCCTCTAATGGGTTGGAGGTATTGGAGACAGCGTAGAGCAGGTGAGCGGTCTCTACGTCGAAGTCTACATCCACGGCTCCGATGATAAACCGGCCCTCCAGCTCGTCATACGCAACCACGGGATCAAAAACAAAGTTGCCAGCCCCTACCGATTCAAAGAAGACGGAAAGGTCGCTCAGGAAGAGATTGGCGCCGCTGCTCTTATTGAAGTACGCGACCGTGGAGTTCACGACTTCGACGATGTGCGTGGGGCTCGCCGCCAGATGCGTGTCGGGCGGGACAGAGCCGCCGCTGTCGTCGGTAAGGTCACTATCAGGAAAATCGAGACCGGCAAAGCCGATATGAACTTGCGGGAGGCTGGGTTGAGGCAGCGCCTCCGCTCCGGGTGGAGGAACCAGTCGCTCAGCCTCTTTTGCTTTCCTCCGGACCTCTGCATTTTCTTTAGCCTCCGTAAAGCCCGGAGGGCGCCCGATCGGGACAACTCTCTTTTTAGACTCGGCGGGATGAAGCGCTGCGGGCAGGAGCAATAAGACCGGCAGCGCCAGTTCTAGCAGCGGAATAAGTCGATGATGCAAATGACGCTTCAATCGGAAATATTGTAGCATACAAGTGAAAGCAACCGTGAGATTTTTGTTGCCGCGAAGTTGACATCACAGCGCCCCGTCGGCTAGTCTCCCTGCCGAAATGGCGAAGCCGGGGCCGGCCAAGGGAGCTTCTGACTGTGAGCGTAAATGACCTGAGGAGTTCAAATGCCAACCGTCCGTCTTAAAGATATAGAGGTTTACTACGAGGAACATGGACGCGGAGAACCAGTGCTCCTGGTGCCGCCTTCCTGGTGGCCCTGCGATGCGTGGAAGGTAGTCGTGTTGCCCGTTCTTAGCCAGCGATACAGGACCATCATCTTTGATCCGAGAGGCACGGGCCGCAGCGAGCGGCCCCATCACGGCTATACTCTCGAACAGTTCGCTCAGGATTCCTGCGCTCTCCTGGAGCACCTGAAGATCTCCAGATGCCATATAGTGGGCTTTGCTCTGGGTGGACAGACTGCCCAGGCGATTGCGGTGCTCCATCCGGAAATAGTGGCAACCCTGACCATGGCGGGCGCGGGACCCGGAGAGAAATCAGGGCGAGGCGGCTTTCGGGGGATAAACAAGGACGCGGAGGAGGAGATCCGGGAAATCGGCTTTGAACGATTTATTCGATCCCATGCCGATAACGACACGATGGCGTTTAGCTCCGGGTTCTACCGGGAGCATCGGGAGGTGGTCCTGGCTTTGGCCAAGGCTCTCTGGGAGCATCAGGGCAGCCCCGAGCATTATCATTACCACCAGGAAGCGCGCAGGACATGGGACACGCTGGCAAACGCCAGCCGGGTCCGCGTGCCCACACTCGTCTTAGTGGGGAGCGAAGATACTGTCGCCCGCGGGGACAGCACGCCGTTGGCCACGGCCCGCCGTCTGGCGGAGCTTATCCCCGGCGCGGAGCTGGCCCTCGTTCCCGGTGTAAAACACATGACTTTCTGGGATGGCACCCAGGCCCTTTCGATATTGATGGACTTTCTCGGGCGCCA
>JACPFH010000121.1 GCA_016183075.1 Deltaproteobacteria bacterium
ATGTATATGGCCGGCTATGAGGACGAGGCCTCGTTCGACGAATTCGCCAAAAAGATCGATGTGCGAGGGCTGGAGTCGAATATCAGGGCCCCGCTGCTGATCGTGACCGGCGAGGACGACGAGCTGTGTCCGATCGAATACCTCTACGAAGTCATAAAAAAGGTTCCCCATCCGAAGAAGCTTGTCGTTTACGAAGGCGAGAGGCACTCGATTCGAAACCCGTTCGCGCGCGACCTGGCAGCGGATTGGATCCAGGATCGGCTCGACGGCAAGCCGATGAAATCGGAGAAGGTGTATGTGGAAATGTCGGGCCGGGAAATCGTCGAGAGCCTAGCCTAACGAGAAAGGAGAAATCCCTTATGCACAAAGTCCGAAACGAAGCGGATCCTGTCCCGGGATTGGATCCGTGGGCTGGTGGAAAAAAAGCCCTCTGCGCCGTCGCCGTCGTCGCGCTCACGCTCGTCGGAGGAGATCACGCCCTCGCCGCAGCGCCAAAGGAAGTCGTCGACGCCGCGAATAAGGAAGGCGAGCTTCGTCTCTACTGGACGAGCACAGCCACGGACACCTGGCTCAAGCGCTTTCAGGATGCCTTCAACGAGCACTTTGGCACCCGCATAACCGTCAAGGACACGCGGGGAGCCGATTGGGCGCGTGACACCACGAAGGTTGTCGCGGAGAGCCTGGCGGGGCAAAAACCCGTCTGGGACCTCATGCTTACGACGGAAGCGCATCACAACGATCTTCTTCAGGCCGGTTTGCTCGGCCGTTACGAGTGGGCGAAGCTCTTCGACGTGCCCTCCCAAGCGGTGATGTTCAACGGAGGGGCGTATGCCTTTGCCCACCAGGTTGCCCTGCCGGCATACAACACCGACCTGGTTAAAGGGGCGGACATCCCGAAGAAGTGGGAGGATATTTTCAATCCGAAGTTCAACGAGAAGATCGGGGCGTCGACGGCGACGCACCACTGGGCGCGGCTCTCACAATTCTGGGGGGATGAAAGGACGACCCAGTTCGTCAAACGCCTGGCCGCTATGAAACCCAGGCTCGGTACCCTGGCCGATCTCAACCAGCGTCTCCACATCGGCGAGATACTCCTGATCGCCACCCAGATCGATAATTTCATGAGGGTATCTAAAATTCGCAAAGCGCCGGCGAAATGGGCCGAGGACCTCGATCCTGTTCTCCTTCAGTCCATAACGGTGGGTCCCCTCAAAGGCTCCCCCAATCCCAACGCAGCGCTGCTCTTCGCCGGCTTCCTCGCCACCAAGAAGGGGCAGGATCTCTTTCAAGAGTTTCAGTGGCAGAGCTCGATTTTCGTCAAAGGGTCGCCCTATTGGAAGTTCGTGCAAGGCAAAGATGTGGTTCTTTTGAAAGAGGATTTCATGGCCAAGGAGCTGCAGCGCCGCACGGACAAATACGGGGCGATGCTGGGGTACCGCTAGCAGCGCTCGTTGCGCCCCGCCAAGGCGCCTGGAGACGGCATCTGAAGTCAGGGGAAAATTCCAAGACATTATGGTGCCCGGATGAGTGCTCGTGAAGCGCTTTCCGGCGCGACGTTGCGGAGAGCAATCGCCGGAGCCGGTTTCACTCGGCGGGTTACCCAGGAAATAACGAGGCATGGCTTCGGCTATGCGGCATCTGGCGTCGTTGGAATCCTCGTGGGCGCCCCCGCGATTGCCGTCCTGCTCATGAGCCTGCGGGTGGGCATTCCCGGCCGGGGCGGCCCGCTCACATTCGAGAACTACTACAGGGCCTATACCGACCCGATCGTCCTCCAGGTGCTTCTGAACACGTTTCTCTTCGCGATCGGCACGGTGCTGGTAACTCTCCTTTTTACTCTACCTCTGGTGTGGTTGTTCAATCGCAGCGACCTGCCGGGCAAGCGAGCTATCTTTGTGTTCCTTATCGCGGGCTTCCTTGTCCCTGTTTTTTTGCGCGCTATCGGGTGGATCCTGATATTCAGCCCGGAAGTGGGGCTGCTCAATACGCTGGCGCGATCCCTGTTTGGCGTCGAGCGCCCGATCTTCAGCATCTATAACCTGCCGGGGATGGCCTTCGTCCAAGGACTCTCCCTCGTGCCGGCCTCATTTTTCATGCTCTCGGCTGCCTTTCGCGCCATGGACCCGGCGCTCGAAGAGGCGTCGTATGTTAGCGGGGCAAGCCGGTTGCGCACGATCCGGCGCATCAATATCCCGGTGAGTTGGCCGGCCATTGCCGCGGTCATGGTCTATATGCTCATGCTTGCGGTCTCTCTATTCGAGGTGCCGGCGATCGTCGGCTGGCCAGCCAGGATTTTTGTGCTGAGCTCGCTCATTTATTTTGCCGTTACGCCAAACGTCGGGTTGCCAAAGTACGGGATCGGAGGGGCCTATGGTCTGCTGATGATGGTGCTCGGGCTGGTGCTTGCCTTCTTGTACTTCAGGGTTATCCGGGAGACGAAACGATACGCGGTTGTTACCGGGCGCGGTTACCGCCCCAAGATGCTCCCGCTCGGCCGGTGGAGATATCCGGCTCTGGCGTTCGTCGCAGTTTATCTGACATTGGATTTTGTCCTCCCGCTTGCCGCCCTTCTGTGGGTTTCCCTTCTGCCTCATGCGCAGGCTTTTTCCGCTGCGGCGCTATCGAAGCTCACCCTGGTGAACTACCGTCAGATTCCCGAGCTGATCGGGCTGCGGCCTTTCGTTAACACGACGATCCTCGTCTTGCTTGCACCTACCCTGTCCATGATCTTGAGCATCTTTGTGTCCTGGGTCGTCGTGCGCCAGCGGTTCCGGTTTAGGGGAGTTTTGGATGGACTCGCCTTTCTGCCGCACGCGGTCCCCCATATTCTGTTCGCAGTCGCCCTGGCCTATTTGGCGCTTCTGTTTCGGGAAGTCCTGCCCATCTACGGAAGCGTCTTCATCATCGTGCTCGCCCACACGATAGCTTATCTGGCCTACGGAAGCCGAACCATGAACGGAGTGATGATCCAAATTCACCATGAGCTGGAGGAATCGGGCCGCGTCTGCGGTTCCTCGAAATTGCGAGTTTTGTGGCGCATCGTCATCCCGCTGATGGCGGGCGCGGTTTGTAACGCGTGGCTTTGGATTGGCTTGCTGTCGTATCGGGAAGTGACGATGGCTTTGGTGTTGCGCGGCCCGGAAAATGTCGTGCTCTCGACCCTGATCTGGCAGCTCTGGTTCGCCGGTCTTGCGCCCGAGGTCGGAGCCTTGGGGGTTGTGCTGATCGCGGTCGTGGTGCCGATAGCGTGGGGGGCGCGCGGTCTGTTTGCGAGCATCGCTCACGGCTATTCGGGGGGAACGGATGAGCGTTGAGGCGAACGCAAGAAGCTGGAAACTGCCGCGCGCAGCCGGTTATGATTCGAATTCGAAATCTGTCTAAGGTTTACGACACCCGTCATGGCCGCGTCGAAGCGGTCCGCGGCATCAACCTGGATGTGGCCGAACACGAGTTCTGCGTGCTGCTCGGTCCCAGCGGCTGCGGTAAGACCACTACCTTGCGCAGCGTGGCCGGGCTGGAAGTCCCGGATGACGGGGAAATCGATCTGGGCGGTCAAGTGGTCTACTCCGGACCGCAGGCCATTCTCGTGCCGCCGGAAAAACGCGACATCGGGATGGTTTTTCAGTCCTATGCGGTGTGGCCGCATATGAACGTGTTTCAGGTGGTTGCTTATCCGCTGACGGACGGCAGAAAGCGATCGCCCAAGCATGATGTGATGCCGCGAGTGCGCGGGGCCCTTGAGTTAGTACAGCTCCGCGATCTCGAGGATCGGCCGGTTACGGACTTGAGCGGCGGGCAGCAGCAGAGAGTTGCTCTCGCCCGGGCGCTCGTTTCCGAGCCCCGGGTGCTTCTGATGGATGAACCGCTGAGTAACTTGGACGCGCGGCTGCGGGAGCAGATGCGGCTCGAGCTTAAGAAGATCACCCGGTCGGTGGGGGTAACGACCCTTTACGTCACCCACGACCAGGCGGAGGCGCTGAGCCTTGGGGACAAGGTCTGCGTGATGCACGATGGCGAGATTCTGCAAGTCGGTTCGCCAAAGGAGGTTTATTCCCGGCCGCAGAGCCTTTTTGTCGCTCAATTTGTCGGTGAGATGAACTTCGTGCGCGGGAGGGTTCGGGGCCGCGACGAAGTGGATTCGCCCGTAGGAAAGGTGAAGTGCCCGGTGCCGCCGAACTGCGAAGCGGGGCGCGAGGTGACGCTGGCAATTCGCCCGGAGCACCTGTCCCTGTCCTCCGCTTCCGGCGATGGGGAAGGCGCTGTAGGAGGAAAGATTCTAAGCAAAACCTACCTCGGCGACTCGACCCTCTTCGAGGTGGAAGCCTGCGGCGTCGCTTTGAAGGTCAGGCTTTCCGGCGACAGTGACTTCGACGTCGGCGAACAGGCCGGCGTTCTGTTTCCGCCCGGCCGGTGGCGGGTCTACTCCTAGGGAACGCTTAAGGCTCCCAGGCAAAGAAGGGCTGGGTGGAGCCCTTTCGCTTCATCCCCACCGCGTACGTGCACCGCATCTCTTTGGCCAGCGCCATCGCGAGCAGGAAGTTGACGAAGGCGTGCGTCACGTTGCCCGCGCCGGTCAGGCGGTCAAAGGTGCACTCCCGGATGGCGGTATCGATGTCGCCCTTCGAGATCCATTCCACGGCCTCGTCATCGAACTTCTCATCCATCGGCTTCGGGTCGAACTGAAGCGGTCCGCCGACTTCGAGAGAGAGGTTGGCGCTGATGACGATGCCGATGCGCTTGTCTCCCGGGATCTCGTCGATGACTTCCCTTATGACCTTCCCCACCTGGTAGAAGCGCTGCGCGGGCGGAAGCGGCGGGGCGACGCAATTGGTCAAGATGGGAACGATCGGAAGGTCCATCTCGGGACGAACGAACAGCAAGGGAACCACGATGGAATGATCGATCTTGAGTTCGTTGGAAAACGCAAAGTCGACCCCGCGCTTCATGGAGCCTTCAAGAATCTGCTGGGCAAGCTCCACGTCACCCGGGACCGTGCACCGCGGAAGGTGAAACTCGCGCGCCTCGTTGTAATAGATCCCGTCAAAGACTTCCATCTTTCCCAGAATGAAGGCCGGCATGTTGTCCATGAAGAACTGGTGAAAGTGGTCGTTGCCGACGCAGACCAGCGATTGCGGATCGGCTTTTCTCAGCTTCTCGCGCAGGATCTCGCCCCGCTCGACCATGTTCTGCGTGTCCTGGTTCCATTGGCTGCGCGGCTGGCTGATGAGCCGATGGTGAAAAGGGTTATGGGTGAGGCCGACCATGCAGACAACGCGTGCCATCGCGATACCTCCTGTGATCTTTGGAGCTTGAAGCTGAGCTTACGGGACGTAAGCCCGCTCCCTTTCGGGTATGAGCCAGGGGCTCCTACGGGCGAATCGAGCCTAACGCCCGGTCAGAATGCTGTCAAGCTCCCTCAGCGGATTCCGGCAGCGTGAAGGAACTGGAGATCGACAAATCGCTGCGGCGCGGGAACGGGAGATTGTAACTCCCCGGCCTCGGCCATGAACTCGAGCACGCGGGTCATGCCTTTGAGATCGAGTTCCCCCTGCCTGGGAAAGACTCCCCGGTCCGGTTCGAAGTACAGGGTGAGAACTTCTCGCGCTATCTCAGCCGAAGACCCGGTGGTTTCCACTATAATGCTTACGACGTCTTCACGATTTCCTGGCTCGCGTAGATACCGGTAGGCGGAGGCGATCGCCCTCACGTAACGTGTCACTTTGTCCTTATTCTGCTCCGCCCAGCCACGTCGCGCCGCGCTTACCGTAAACTGAAAATCCGGCACGGCCTCGGTGGAAATCCCGAGCCGCCGGTGTCCTTCTTTCAGGGCAAGAAAATCCTCGGGTTGCCCCAGAGGGACGCCGGCGCATTCTCCTCGCTTGAGGCACTCAAAGCGCGGCGGTGTGCCGACAAGCTCCTTGACCTGGTAATCCTCCGGGCGCAACCCGTGACGCGCCAAGAGCTTGCGCATAGAGATCGAGATGGTGTCGACTTTCAAGGAGAGCCCCAAAAGCTTCCCTTTCAGATCTTCGTACGTTTTGATGCCCGGCTGAACCATTAGGCTGTAGATCGGCGTTCGGGTTTCGCCCGCTATGGCGACCGCATCCGAGCCTTTGAGAGCCGCAAGTACCAGGTACGGGGTCGCCGTTCGGGTGATGTCCACTTCGCCTCGGTCGAGAGCCGCAACCATGTTGCCCGTGCCGCCCTGGATCGGGACGATCTCCATCTTGAGTTCTTCGCGGGCGAAAAAGCTCCGCCGCTGCGCGACGTAGAGAGGCAAGGATGAAACGCTCTTTATGGTCGACGGGATCTGGCCGTATTTCAGCGCCACCGGCTCTGCCTGACCATGACTCGCCCACAACAAAAGTCCGCTTAGCAAGATGCTCGCAAGGCCTGCTTTTTTCATGGCGTTGTCCTCCTGAGGCCCGGTGGATTTTCTACCGGATGGCTTTGCCCTTTACGGGCCCGATATAGGCCTCGAATTTTTTCCTTAGCCC
>JACPFH010000122.1 GCA_016183075.1 Deltaproteobacteria bacterium
CCGACCCGGAGCAAGAAGCTGAAGAGCTTCGTGGAGGGCTAGCGGAAGACGAGAGAGCCGAGAAGCCTTGGAGGCATTTCGGTTGGGTGGTGAAGAGATGGCCTTGCAAGTGCATTCGCCTGGCGTGGGCCCATAGCTCAGTGGTCAGAGCCACCGGCTCATAACCGGACGGTCCCAGGTTCGAATCCTGGTGGGCCCACCATAGAGAAACCGAGAAGATAGCCCGCGTGACGCGAAGTTACGCGGGTTTCTCTTTGGTCTGACGACTACGATGGAGAGGGATGGGATTCGAGCTTGTACCATATGCAACTGACACCAGAACTGACACCAGCAACGGAGGCCACCCTGCAATCGCCCCGGATCGGGGATCGTGAATCGGTCAGGGAGGGGGGGGGAACCCGGAAGCACCCGGAGGGGTGGAACAGAAGGGGATGGGGCCCCCTCGCACGGCGTCTCCCCAAAATTTTCGCAAGTTCCAGAAACCACCCCGCGCAGAGGGCCGGTTTTCCTTTGACAACCCGCTGAGGTATCTGCTTCACTGAATGCATTGCAGCACGGCGGGCGCACAACTGAATCAGGATCCGGGAGGCTCCGGCTTTCCGGTACGCGAGGCCCTGGGTTCCGGGTGCCCGCCGTGCACCCGGGGCCTCGCTGTTTTCTTGGAGGTATGAAGACGTAGGGAGGCAGGTGCCCAGGATGACCAGGCCGCCGCCGCAGGTCCTTGGGTTCACGAGCGAGAATGATTTCAAGGCGTACTTCTTCAAGCACTTCGTCTGGGCGAAGGTGTTCGCCTCTCGGGGTGTCACGCAGGTGCGCGTGATCTTTACCGCCCACAATTGGGCCCATGTGTTCTGGCGAAACGGACAGTATTTCGATCTTGAGCGGGCTGAGCGGATGCCGTGGATCTTAGAGGCACTTCAGAGGCCAGAGGAGATTCGACAAGCCCACGTCAAGGGGCGGGAGGTCTACCTACTTACCGGGTCCGGTTGGGGCGAGGACTTTGCTGTGGTGATACAGACTCCTAACCGCAAGGGGGTGTCGCACTTCATCACGGCATACTCAGCCGGAACGAGTACGATTTTGAAGATCCGGACCAACCCGCGGATCTGGCCATAAAAAACAAGCGGCCAGGGGCTGCTTTCGCAGGTCCCTGGCCCATCCAGGCAATGACCGACTTGCGCGTGTCGGCTCGCCCGAAACCACGGTTTCCCGTGTCTCCTGGTTGGGGCGACAATGGAAGCTTCATACTCTGGGCGGGAAAAGTCAAGGGGAATTTTCGGATCGTAGAGTCTCAGTGAAACTGGCGGGTTAACCACCCATCCCCGGCCTAGCGTTCGCGACGGGAAAAGGCCCTCCCGCGGCCCTGGCCGGGGATGGCTTCCCTGTTGACACACAAGAACGGTCTCGGTTAGCCTCAAAGGCGAGCGGCCCCCCCCTCGCTCGGTGTCCCGAGGGGACTCTGGCCTACTCCCCGGCGTGTTCAGCGGGTCATGCTGGCCATTTGGTTATCTTTCGCGCCCCGAGGTGCATCCAGGGGCCACTTCCTCGCCCCCGGTTCTCATACCCACAACGATCAGGCATACAGAAAGGGGGCTTCCATGAAGGCCATCCTCTCCCTTCTGATCCTCCTGACTCTCATAGGCTGCGCCGCACCTTCCAAAGTCATGATCAGTGCGCAGGGAAGGCAGGTGCGATGTGGGTCATTCGGGTTTGGTGTCATTGGCACTACGGTCGCAGTCGGCTCGTATTTGGAATGCGTGAACCAACAGAAAGCGCTCGGGTTTGTGGATCTGGAGGATTTCGAAAGGACCGAAGCGCCGAAGGTAGAGCAGCGTATGGGGGTCAGCCCGTCCAAGGTCGGTCGCCCACTATGGGAAACTGGCTACGTGTGGACCTACCAGCTATCAGGGATTAGAAGTGGCACCAGCCGACAAGAGGTCATAGGGACGGAACTTGCTAAGGGCCTGACGGCGTATGTGGTCAAGTTCGGTGAAAACAAACTGCTCCTGAGTGAGGACTTGCAGACAATTCAGGTCCAGGAGAAGGATAAGATCACGGCTACCCATACGCCGCCTTTGCAGAGCTATGCTTGGCCATTGGAGGTCGGAATAACTTGGCAGTCCAAAGGGGAGATGGAGACCCAGACTGGAAAAATAAACACCTCCACGAACTTTGAGGTGAAGGGGTACGGGGTCGTCCGGGTGCCAGCAGGCGAGTTCGAAGCATTCTATCTGCTCTCCACATCCGATTTTGGTGCACGAGTTTCGGAAGCTTGGTACTCGCCAAAGGTTCGTCGCCATGTGAAGCTGGTTAATTACATGAACGAAGGGTGGATTATCGCCGAGCTGACTGGCTTCTCACTCGCTCCCGAGGGTCATACGCCCCCCAGTGCGCCAGCCCAGTTACCCTCACCGTCCGCGCAAGCATCCGCCCCCACGCCCAGCGTGCCTGCCAGCCCGACTCAACCTTTGGCAAAGGCCAGTCCGCCCACAGCACCGGTGCCCCCCACCGGGCCCTGGCTCGGGGTCCCTCTCGGTTCTCCGGACCAGCAGACCCTCGAACGAGTCGGCCTCCGACCCGGTCGCGGCGCTGTAGTCTTACCTTTTGCCCGGAATACAGACCTGCTCCCTATCGATCTGGATCCCGGTGACGTGCTCGTGGCG
>JACPFH010000123.1 GCA_016183075.1 Deltaproteobacteria bacterium
ATGGACATCGACGGCAACCCCTGTATCGGCAGCGCTTTGTGCATTAACAACCCTTTGAAGCTCGATCTTGATCTCTTTAAGCTCGATAGCACCGCTGAACGGGATGCTTATGAGACGGCTAACAGCAGCGCGCCGACTTACACCATCCCGACGATCAACCCCGCCGATTATGCTCCGCTGGTGGCAGGGGGGGGTTCCAATCACTATATCCTCAATGACGATGGCACCGTAACCCAGGGGGGAACCGAGACAATAATAAATTGTGGTTCAGACGGGCTCTGCACGGGAGGCACTACTGTGGCGGCGCCGACGGGTTGGACTTTTGCGAGTGGTGAATGGAAGGTGACTGGAAGCAGCGCTGCTAACGGGGTCTTTTACGCCGAATCCAAGGTGGAAATTTCGGGTAGTCCCGGTAGCGACGCCTCGCCTTGGCAAGCGACGATCATTGCACGGGACTCGATTAAGGTCTCGGGGAACCCCGATATAAAACCTTACCTCAGCGCGACTGCTGAGCTCCAGAACACCCTCTTCGTTACCGGCAATGATCTGGAGATTAGCGGCAACATGGAAGCTAACTACGCGGGTGGCGCAATCCTTGTTCACGAGCAGATCAAAATCAGCGGCAACCCCAAGATCAACGGGTGGATTATTGCTGGTGATGGCAGGCCCACGTGGAGCGGGGATCCCTTTCCTACCGCCAGCGTTGGGGTGACAATGAACGAGATCTCCGGAAACGCAGAAATCACCTATAGCTGCGATACTAGTTGCTCCGGTCCAGGCTGTCCGTCAATGACGATAAGCACCGTTAGCTGGTCGCAGAAGTTCTAGTCTCGCAGGTTCTTTAGCAGGTTGGCTCCGCGCTGGTTTTTTGCCGTTTTTCGGCATAATTTCCGCTTTTGTCAATTTTTTTACCCTCCTGTGACTCCATTAGCCCGCACGGAGTGGAAAAATCCTCTTTGAATTCTGGCTGTTAGCCGTAAACTCCCCGTGGCATAAGCTTTGCGTGAATCATCCGCGTAATCATGCAGCTAAGCCGCGTTGAGGGGGCTAACGGTATGGACGCCGAAAGACTGATGGAGAAAGAACGGGTCATCAAGGAGCTGATTTCGAAAAAACGGAGGTATAGCGAGGCTGCGCAGGAGTTGGGCGTAACCCCCAGAACCGTGTACAATTATTTCCTTCGATTTCTCAGGCATGGCCCGGAGGGACTCAAAGATAAGCGCAAAGGGAACCATCGAAAGATTACGCCAGAATAGGAAGCGGCAATCGTTGCGTGCAAAAAAGAGCGGCTCCAACGATCGGCTCGCTTCATCAGGGACCACTTGCGGCTTAAAGTAAGCGAAGAAGCGGTAAGGCTAATCCTTGTTAAGCATGGGCTAAACCGTAGCGCGCTCGAGAGCAATCCGGTGCAGCCGGTGGGGCGTTTAGGCTTTCCGATCGGCGTACAAGATCTCGGGTCTTGACCGGTGAGAAAACTCAATTCTGGGAAGCTGATCTCTTATCCGTTGACACGGCTGTTTCTTTAAATGATAATACACTGTTAACAGGGGCGGGTCTGCCCGACCGTCACGTGTCCCAAAAATGATTGAGAGCGAAAGAAAGGTCGGCCGGATTCTTTTAGGAGTTGAGCTGTTCGATGCGGAACTCCTGAAAAAGGCCGAGATCCAACAAAAAAAATCCGGCAAGCGCTTTACCGAGGTCTTAGTGTCTCTGGGCGTGGATCCCGAGGCGATCCGGCAGACCTTGGCGATGCGCCTGAAGCTCCCCGAATTCAGCCTTCAAGGCCGCAGGGTCGAACCTGAGATCATCAAGCTCATACCGCAAGCTTGGGTGCAGGAACACGGCATATTCCCTCTTGAACGGGTGGACAACACGTTGACTTTGGGGATGGTCAATCCCTTCAACGTCGACGTGATCAAGGATATCCGATTCAAAACCGGCCTTAACGTTCGCGTCGCCGTGATCGCCGAGACCGAGCTTCCCGCCATGATAGACAAGAATTATGGCGACGACGCTCCGGTGGCGGAGTTCAACATGGACGAGGTCCTGCGCGATGTGGGCCCGCAGCAGGTCGAGCTGCTCGCGGCGGGACAGGAGGAGGAGGAGCAGGAAGAAGAGGCCCCCGCAGGGATCGACACGGATGCGCCGATTATTCGTCTCGTTGATCGCGTCATCCAGGACGCGGTCCGGGGGCGAGCGACCGACGTTCATGTTGAACCTGGCAGGGGAGGCGTTCATGTCCGGTATCGCATCGACGGCGTCATGACCGATATTCTCGATATCCCCAAATATGTCCAAGGCCCGCTCCTCTCACGCATCAAGATCATGGGGAGCATGGATATCACGGATAAGCGCAAACCGCAGGATGGACGCTCCAAGATCCGCGTGGGAAACAAGCTTGTGGACCTGCGCATCTCCAGCTTGCCTACGATGTACGGCGAAAAGATTGTTCTCCGGCTGCTGGAGCAAAGCAAGGGGGTTGTCAACGTGGGGGACGTGGGCTTTTCCCCTCTTATCCTCAACTCCTTGAACACCTTGTTGGACTACCCTCAGGGAATGATTTTGGTCACCGGACCGACGGGAAGCGGCAAAACCACCACGCTTTATTCGGCGCTTTCGCGTCTCAACGACGGCACGACGAACATCGTCACTGTCGAGGACCCGGTGGAGTATCAAGTCTCAGGAATCAACCAAGTGCAGATCAACGTGAGGGCGGGGATGACGTTTGCCAACGGATTGCGCTCGATTCTCCGCCAAGACCCGGACGTAATCTTGGTCGGCGAGATGCGCGATCTCGAAACCTCGGAGATCGCCTTTCACGCTGCGCAGACAGGGCACTTGGTCCTCAGCACGCTGCATACGAATGACGCAGCCTCAAGCGTGACCCGGCTCCTCTCGATCGGGATCGACCCTTATATAATCGCTTCATCGATACTGGGCGTCATGGCGCAGCGGCTGGTGCGCCAGTTGTGTCCCAAGTGCAAAGTCCCGGTATCTATGTACGAATTGTTGGAGAAATGGGTTCCGCCCGGCAGCGAGGAGATGCCTTATCAACTCTTCGAGTCCAAAGGTTGCAGCGCGTGCCGGGAGACCGGCTTTATGGGCCGCTTTCCCATCTCTGAGATTCTCGTGCCGAACGACACGGTCCGGGACTTTATCTTGAAGGGGAGGTCCGACCGCGAAATTCTGAACATTGCCCGGCAGGCGGGTATGAAGACGATCTTTGAAGACGGGATCCAGAGAATCCTGCAAGGATTGACCACCTTTGAGGAAGTGACCCGCGTCGTGGCCCCGCCGCCGCCCCCGAGTCCGGAAGAGAAGGCGAAGGTATCCCTCATGAAGGTTCGGGAGACGGGGTAGGTCTCCGCTACCGAGCCGGTTTCAAGGGACGAGAGTTTGACAGCCATTTCCGCTAACCGCTTGGATCCCATGGGAGCGGGCTACTCAATTCTCAGTGACGCACCCCTAACAGCCCAAATGAGTATAGCCGGGGTTCTTGATGTTCCAAAAAAGCTGACCGTCATCAGGCTTCGGTGGCTGCTGGTCATCATCTGCTCGTATTTGCTGCTTTCCTCGCGAGGCACCTGGGTAGAGCCCACTTTTGTTCACGCATTCATCCTTTTCTACATTTTGACCAACCTCTCGCTTTATCTCCTTGACGAGCGTCATTTCGACTCATCATATTTCTATTCGCCCCTCGTCATCTTTGATACCTTCTTCGTCACCGTGGCCTTGGTCATCAGCGGTCAGGTCGCCACCGATTTTTACCTGGCCTACTTTCTCATCATTATCCTTTCCACCGTCTGGGAGGACTTTCGCGGTGTCATCGTAATTGCGATTCTGGCCACGATCCTTTATGGCTTTTTTCTCTTTCGAACCACGCTCATCCAGGATCCAAGCGTCTACTTGCGAGTCCCTTTTCTGTTTGTGATTTCGCTTTTCTACGGTTACTTCGTGCAGATGGCGCGGTTAGAAAAAACGCTCAAGGAACAGGCCGAACAAGAAGCGCAAGACATGGCCATGGTGCAAACGCTCTCCCAAAGTTTGCCCTCCTCGCTGGACTATAAGCAAGTCATCGCAACGGTCAGGGGGAAGATCGGCAATGTTGTTAGGGCGGCCAGGCTGTACATCATCATTATCGACGAGAACAAGGATGCCTCGCGGGGGTTTGTTTTTGAGGGGGGTGAAGGTGCGGATCCACTCCCGAGACAGGTGGATTTACAGCAATTCCCAATCGTCCAAGAGTGCATACAGAAGCGAACGCCGGTGATGCAGCGCAATGTTAGCGGGAAGCTTTTTTCCCAGGTAGCATCCGAGGAGCCGGGGAACTTTTCCTTTTCGATGTCGACCGCCATTCCCATCCTGTTTCGCGGGGAATTGCACGGAGTGATCCTTCTGGGATTTAGTGACGCACAGCGGGTACAGAGTTCTCGGGAGCTGCAGTTTTGCCAGATCGTCGCCTTTGCCATGGCCATAGCCCTGAGCAATGCAAAGAAATACGAGGAGTTGCAAATCGAAGCGCAGCGGCGTCAGAAAATCGCGGAACAGCTCGCCGAGGCGAACCG
>JACPFH010000124.1 GCA_016183075.1 Deltaproteobacteria bacterium
ATCAAGCTGAAGGTCTTGACGGAAAATACCAGGACAAGGCCTTGAACAAAGGCCTCAAACATTTCAACCATAGCGAACGCAATCCAAAAAAAGGGAGCGGGCGGCTACCGCTCCCTCAAGGCTCTAGAACCTGCGTTGCGTTACTTCTTAGGGATGACGATCTCTTTCAATTTCTCCTGCGTGGCGGGCTTCAGGTTGTAGAGATCCGCCATCAGCTTGGCAACGGCCGGGCCGTCCACCGGCTTGATCTCCAGCTTGGCTTTTTTCGATTCGGCCAGGAGTTCGGGGTCTTTCAGTGTGTCCATGAAGGCTTTTTGAAGAACTTCCAGGCGCTCCTTGGGAGTACCGGGAGGTATCGAGTAAGGACGGGCGAGCACGCCGTAGGGTCCGTTGACGACGTTGAGGAGTTCACGCGCCTCTTCGGTTTTGGCGTACTTGATAGCCAGGGGCACGTGCTTGAGTTCCGGATGGGACTCAAGCATCGTCTGCATTACGACGCGAACCTTGCCCGACTCGATCCCCTTGGCCCATGTGGGCTTAATCGACTCCCAAGCCCAGCAGCCGCCGTCGATCTCTCCAGATTCGGCGGCGAGCCGGATCTTTGCAGTGCCGGAATAGCCTTCCACCATCTGGATCGGAAGCCCAAGAGCTACCTTAATGAGCTTGGGGACGTCATCGGTGGTGGAGCCAGGGGCTGTCCCGCCTATCTTGATTGGCCGCTTAGAGGAAAACCAGTCTTCAGCGGTTTTCACGCCGCTCGCCTCTGTGAGCGCGCAGACCCCGGAATCCGCCGTGGGCACGCCAAGCCAGCCGAATTTTCGTCCGTCAAACTTGGCGGCCTTATTTCCCAAGACCTGCTGCAGCACCAGCGGACCGATCCAATTGCCAATGGTCAAGCCGTCCGGCTCGGCCTGGTTGTAAATATGGTTGGCGGCAACCAAGCTCCCGGCTCCGGTCTTATTCTCTACAACCGTAGTGGGATTGCCGGGCACGTGCTTGCCGAAGTGGCGTGCGATCATTCGGGTATACGTGTCAAATCCCCCGCCGGGGGAAAAACCAACCACAAAGGTGATGGTCTTGCCCTTATAGAGCTCTTCTGGCCCCGCACCTAGAGCTTGACCCGAAAAGAGCGCAAGCGCAAAAAACGCTGAGCCTAACAGGCCGATTTTTCTGAGCATAATCGCCCCCTTTCCCAAACCAAATTCTTGGCTTATACAACTATGGATGGAGGGGTGTGTCAAGAGCTAGGACTTAAGATCTACTAAAGCGTGTATAAGATCCACTAAAGCCTGTATAAGTAGACAGCGATGAGGAAACCGAGCGGAGCAGGTTCTGGAGAGCCCAGGCACGGGAAAGTAAAGGCTCCGTTCTACCCTGGGCAGTAGGGGTTGCCACCCTTGGGGCGGCCCTGATGGTGGCCGGCGTCGTGGTTATCACCAGCCGGTAGCGGGAGCGAGGGTTGGTCGCGCTCGAAAAAACGGCTCTACTACCGGGCCGGGCTATTTCTCGTAGAGCTTTTTGATAAAGCCCGATTTCTCCAGCTCCTCGACGAAGCTTGGGTCGGCGAACTCTTCGGCCCTGTGGTTCCAGACCTCGGGGCGGCTCATCGCCACGTATTCGAAGCTCGTCTTCATGCCTTTGATGTTGGGATAGGGGACAGGCAGGAAGGCTTTGGAAAAGATCTCGTAGGACTCGTTGACAAGCTCCTCATCGTCCACGCGGAGCATTTTCTTGATCACTTTCTTGCCGAGCTCGCGGTCTTTCTTGAACAGCGAGATCCCTTCGATGTGGGCCTTCATATAATTCATCACCATATCGCGGTCGCGCTGGATTGTGGCCCGGCGCGTTACGATTTCCATCCACGGATAGTCGACCTCTTTGGCGGAGTCCCACAGGATCTTGAAGCCCATTCTCTGGGCCCTGCCGTAGCCGGGATACGACATCGCTGCCGCATCCACGGACCCCTGTTTCAGCGCCGCGATTCGCTCGGGATCGCCGCCGATCTGGAGCAGGGCCAGATCTCGGTCGGGGTTGAGCCCCTTCTTCTTCGCCACATAGCGCACCAGAAAATCGGTGAGGGAGCCGAAGGTCGACACGGCGATCCTTTTGCCTTTCAGCTCTTCGGGAGTTTTGATCTCCGGCTTCACCACGAGCGCATGGATTACGCCGGGCATGGTATGAGCGAGAATTGTGAGGTCCGAACCGGCAAGGTCCGCATTGATAACGGTTGGCGTGGCGATGGGCGAGATCTGCATGCTGCCGCCGATCACGGCCTTCGACGCAATTCCTGAGCCTTGCACCGTGATGACCTCGGCGTCGAGCCCGTGCTTTTCAAAGAGCCTCGCCTCCTTAGTGAGGAAGATGATGATGTTGCTCATGCTGACCGCGGGGACGCCGACACGGATCTTTTTCAGAGCTTTTACCTGGGAAGAGGCGTGTGGAGTGAAAAGCCAAAAAAGGCTAAACAGGAAAACCGACATAAATTTCAGGCGGCGAGACATACCCATAACCTCCCTTTAAACGGCCTGGATATAGACATCGACTAGGGCCGGGCGTCCTTCGTCTTTAACGACTCTGAGCGCCCTCTCTATTGCCGGTCGGACTTTATCGGGTTCGGTTACCGGCCCTTCACCGAAGAGGCCGAAGGAGCGGGCCAGATTGGCAAAATCCACTGCGGGCTTTTCCATCCGCATGCCGACCACTTTGTTTTCTACCGGGCGGCCGCGGGCGAGCGCAACCTTTTCCTGGTGCTCCTCGTCGTTGTAGTAGGTCCGGTTATTGGTCATGACGATGAGGAGCGGCACTGCGCTGTTGGCGGCGGTCCAGAGCGCGCTCGTGGTGTAGAGAAGGTCGCCGTCGCGCTGGAGATTCACGCACACCGTTCCCTTGCCTTTGTGAAAGAGCGAGGCGCCCACGGAGGCTCCCGGGCTATAGCCGAGCCCGCCGCCACCGTAGCCGCCGAGAAAGAGCCCCGGTTTGTCCCAATCCCAAAGCCGCTGCGGCCAGCCCCTGAAGGCGCCGCTTACCAGAAGCCAAGGATCCTTTTTGATTGCTTCCCACACCTCGAATGCCAAACGGGGAGGCGAGACGGGCCGCTCATCCCAGCGCCGCTTCAGCTCTTTCTGCCAGTTGGCTCGAATCTCCTCGTGAAGGGCCGAAAGGTGCCTGCGGCGCTCTTCGACCACCGATTTGGAAAACCTTCCCTGCCTTCGGATCTCCTCGATCAGCGCCGGGAGAAAAACTCTGGTGCTGGCGACCATGGGAAGGTCCACCGGAGCGAGCTCCTGAAAATCCGTGGTCCAGCCCCGCACTGCCATATCGGCGAGGGTGACGTGAATCACCTTGCAGCCCGGTTTGATTGCCGGCACGGAAGTGTGGCCCGCGGCATCGTGGCGCACCAATGCGCCGAAAAGATCCATGACATCGAGCCCCATGACCACATCGGCGTTGGCCAAGAGCTCTCGATTTTTCCCCGTGAGGTTGAGCGAATGCGTATTGGGAAAATTCAGCCGTGCTCCCAGATCGAGCACGGGGATAGCGAGAAGATCGGCCAGCTCGACCAGGCTTAAAACCGCTTCGTTGTCTCTCCCCAGGTAGTCGGCCAGGATCACCGGGCTCTGGGCTTCGGACAGCAGCCGTGCCGCCTGCTTGACCGCATCCGCCTCTGCCTGAAGCGGCGCCGGAGGCCGGAAGCGGCGGGGATCGGGGATCGGAATCTCCTTGTCCAAAGCCGCCTCCTGGTCGATCACGTCAAAGCACAGGTAGACGGGGCCTTTCGGTTCGGTCATGGCGATGCGATAGCCGCGCAGGATCGAGCTGGGAATCGCCTCGATGCCGATCGGCTGGTCGTCCCACTTGACGAAGTCTCTTACCAGGTTGCCCTGCACGAGCGCGGTGTGGATCCAGTCGATCCACGGGCGCCGTTTGCTCGTGTTCATCGGGCCCGTGCCTCCCATGACGAGGATCGGCGTGCGGTCGCACCAGGCGTTGTAGATCGCCATCGAGGCGTGCTGGAGCCCGACCACGTTGTGGACGATGGCGGCCATCGGCTTTCCCGCGGCCTTCGCGTACCCGTGGGCCACGGATACGGCGATCTCCTCATGGCAGCACAGGATGATCTGGGGATTGGGGCCGCCGTTGTTATAGTTGACCAGGGAGTCGTGAATGCCGCGAAAGCTCGATCCCGGGTTGAGAGCGACGTATTCAATGCCGAGGGCCTTCAAAAGATCGACGATCAAATCTGATCCGTAGCCTGGCGGCATAAATTCCTCCTTATTCTCGAAAGGCCGATTTTTTATACTCGCTTCGCATCTCCGACTGGAGCCGGCCGAGCCGGTAGGTGTTCCAGTCAGCGAACTTGGCATATCCGGCCAAGCTTGGGTGAACTCGCTGGATCTCTTTCCACATTAGCTGTACGATTTTTCTATAGTCCGGATGACCCTGGGGCACGGTGCGAAGCTCGCCGATGTGCACAGCCTCGCGGAGGTTCATCTTCATATACCACCTAATTTTAAAGGCAAAGGGCACGACGTATTGCGCCTCAAGGGGGAAGGCTTTGTAAATTTTGTCGTAGAGCTCAGCGGCCCGTTCCATGCAGCGGTCGAATTCGGCTTTGAAGCCGGCCTCTTCGATCTCTGAGGGCGTGTCGTAGCCGTGGCCGGTTGTGAAGCCTTGGCGCTCCTGCGTGAGGATGCGGTGGCGGTGAAGGTCGCGGTAGAGGCCGAGGTTTCCCAGAATATCGAAAGTATAATACACGTTCTCCAGGGCCCTTCCCGGCTTATCTCTGCGGTGGCGCCGCCGCTTCAAGTGTTCGTCGAGAATCTTACGGCGTTCCGCCGCCGACAATTCTGCCACGAGCTTTCGGAGCTGCTCGAGCGGGTGGCGCAAGTGGGGATAAAGGATCGCGGCGATAACCCTCTCCTCGGCGTCTCGGTCGTAGTCCACCAGCGCGACGGCTTCAGCGGCCTTCGCCGGCGCTTCGCGGACGATCTCGGTCGCGACGGCACGCGTTGCACTCGTCGTTTCGCGCAGGTACTCGCTTATTTTGGCGCGCTTCACGAACGAGGGGATCAGGCCGTCGAGCTCGCGGTGCATCGCCGCGGCCAATTCCCGCATCTCGGTTAGCTCATGGGAATAGAGCTTGGTGAGGAGGTACTCGAAGGCTTGGCCGGCGCCGAAAAAGCCCACGGTCGTGAGGGTCGCCGCCGGGAGATAGCCGCGCAGGACGTCGCAGGCGTGTGCTCGCACGGTTGCCCGGTAGGCGCTCTCCGCCCAGCGCTTTAGCTTTTCATCTTTTTGCGCTGCGGCATAGCTGAGGGCGCCGCCGGTTTGCGGATCTCGCAGCTCGACCGCCTCGATCGGGAGCGTTTGGCGGACGGAATCGATCATCGGGTCGAGCTGGCGCGAATAGGTTTCGAACAGGAGGTTTAGCACCTCCAGATATTCGTCGCGATAACGCGAGGCCATGATTCCGGGCTCGCGGTAGAACAAGTACTCGCCGCGCTCGTCCTTTTGATCGAAACGGACATAGCGCGTCGATTTTTCCAGCGGGGCGATCCCGATGCGCGCATCTTCGAGGATATTGGCCGCTACGTTGGAGATGTTTTCGCAGGCGATGTGTGCCCCGCCGAGCTGCGCCACGGAGTCGTCCCCGTAGCCGACCAGCACCCGGTCGTAGAAAGCGCGAGCCTTTTTTAACGCCTGGCTCTGATCGTGCTTCGGGTGCTCACCTCCGAGCAGCTCCTTGAGCGCCAGCTCGGAATCGCCGAGAAACTCATCGAGAAAAGTCCGCCGCAGGCTCTTCGTCGATCGGCTGTAGCGGGAAAAGAGCGCCCCGGCAACTTCCTGGGGAAGCCTGAGACCGAAGACCGGCCGGTCGAGGTTGGTGAAAAAAGGTGCGAGGTTCTTTTCTTCTTCGGGAGTAAACTTTTCGCTCATCAAAGACGGTCCCGGCACGATGACGCCTCTATATCATATCCGCCGATTCAGGCTCCAGCCCAAACTGGAGCATCGCGGCAAAGCTCGCGCAACAGAAACGTTGGGGCGGAAAGCCGGAGCAGGACGGCGGTTAGCGCGGGCCGATGGATCAGGGCGCGGATGATGCTGTTTAACCTCTGGCGTCGGGCAAAGGCCTCTCGGCAGGCGTCCCTGTATGCGGAGAGTTGCTCCGCCGAGAAATCTCCCCGCTCGAAAGCTCGTTCTGCTGTCGAAGCGGCCAATGCCCCTGACTGGAGTGCAAAGAATATCCCCTCGCCGGTTACAGGCTCGGTCACGCGCGCCGCGTCGCCGACAAGGAGGACTCCTTCACCGTGGGAATGGCGGGGAGGGAAATAAACGGGATAGGCGGAGCGGGCCTCCCCGACGATCTCGCTCGGCTCCAGCGCCCGCGCCAAGGACGGGTTTTTCCACAGGGCCTGCTTCATCAGCGCCGGAACCGAGGGCGCCCTCTGGATTTGCTCCGGTTTGACAGTAAAGCATAGATTGGCGGTCTCGTCGTCCAGCGCCATAAGCCCCGCGTAGCCCCCCGGAAAGAGACGGATCTGGACCTCATTGTTCAGGCCCCGAACGCCGGCGAGACGAAGCTGAAAGGCAACGGACCCGCGATTGTCTCCGTCAGGTCGCGCCAAGCCGAGACGGTGGGCCACCCGGGAATGGCGGCCGTCGGCGCCGATCAAAAGCCGCGCCTCAAGGCGCTCTTTTGTTGTTTTCCCTTCCACGGCGATTGACCACACTGCTTTTATTCGCTCGATGGCTCTCACCTGGTATCCTTCTTGCAGAAAGGCGCCGAGCTTCACTGCGCGTTTGAGGAGCGTGTAATCGAGGTCCTTGCGGCGAAGCCCCAGGCCGAAGGAGGGCCGGCCGTTCGCCGCGGGAAAGCGACTTGTTGCTTGAGCCCCCGAGGCGAGCGAGATGCGAAAGGCGGTAATCTTTCTGGGACTGAGCAAGCGCAACTCTTCCATGACCCGCAGGTTTTCCAACAGCGGTAGCGTAATCGGATTTAAAAAATCTCCGCATAGCTTTTCGCGCGGAAAAATCCGCTTGTCCAAGAGCAGGACGGAAAAACCCTTTCGTGCCAGCGCAATCGCAGTGGCCGACCCGGCAGGGCCGGCGCCCACGATGGCGACATCAAAGCGCTTCACGGCATCCATCCAAAGGAAAAACTGCAACGAACCGGAACGGAAAAATCCTGAAAAGGTGAAACTCGCCGATCCCTGCTTGCTCGAAAAGGTCGGTCCACTCCTCGACGGTGAAAGCGCGGTGCACCGAAAGCGGGGCGTCGGTGCGGGTCATCGGATTGCGCGTGAGGAGCCGGGTAAGGAAAAAGATTCCCCAGTAGGCGAGCGGGTGGCGGACGAGATCGCTTACCAGGATTCCGCGCCGCGCAATTTTGGACCAGGCCCTGAGCAGCGCTACGATGTCCTCTTCGAGAAAATGGTGCAAGAGCTGGGATGCGTGGACAAAATCAAAGGAGGAGGGAGAAAAAGGCGGATGAGCGGCATCTGCGCGAACAAGCGAAATTTCGGGGCAACTCCGCGTCTGCCTGCGCGCAACCTCGACGGTAACCTGATCCAACTCTAAACCCACGGTCCTTACCTGTATCCCCTTACCCATCGCCCAGCGCACGACTGCCACGGGAATATCGCCGCTTCCGGTCCCTACATCCAGGAAGGAGAGATTTTTCATTTCGCCCCTCCTTTCAAGGCGGCGCAAGTAGCCCAGCAAGCCCCGGTATCCGCCGAGGTACCTGTTGATGATCCTGAGATTCTGGAGATCCTCCTCGAGCAGGTACCGGGGATTTCCCGGCTGATCCATCATCTCTTTTTCTCGACTCCGTTTCATCTCGCGTCGCCTCGGGCAACAACCAAGGCGGAGTTTTTCGACCCAAAGGAGATGCAGTTGCAAAGGGAGATCTCCACCGCTCGCTCGAGCCCGCGATTGGGAATATAGTTGAGGTCGCACTCCGGGTCGGGCTCTTCGTAATTGATCGTGGGAGGCAGAACGTTATCCTTCATGCCGAAGATAGCCGCTGCGATGCCTGCGGCCCCCGAGGCGCCCTGGGGATGTCCGATCATCGATTTGATGGAGCTCATGGGAATATCGTAGGCCCTCCGGCCAAAGCAGAGCTTGATCGCCTGCGTCTCCGTTCGGTCGTTAAGCACCGTCGAGGTTCCATGAAGGACGACATAACCCACCTCATCCTTGGCTAAATTCGCATCCTGAAGCGCCAAGGCCATGGCCCGAGCGGGCTCTTCGCCGCTAGGGTCCAAGCGCACAGCGTGGTACGCGTCACACGTAGCGCCGTATCCTAAGATCTCGGCATAGATCGGCGCCCCGCGTGACAGCGCCTGCTCCTCCTCCTCGAGGATGAACATCCAGGCGCCTTCGCCCAAAACGAATCCATCGCGCAGCCGGTCAAAAGGCCGCGATGCGCGCTGCGGATCCCGGTTGTGTGAGGAAGATACAGCCTTCATGATCGAAAAGCCCAGCATGATCCCCGGTGTGATGGTCGCATCGACACCGCCCGTGACGAGGTGGTCAGCCAGGCCAAAGCGGATGAGATTGAACGCATAACCGATGGCGTCTGTGGAGCTGCCACAACCGGTGGAGATCACATGGCTTGGCCCCTTGAGGTCGAAATAGAGCGACAGCTCGCTGGAAAGGGTCCCGATGGTAGAACTGGAAATGTTATAGGCGCTGGCTTTTCGTACCTGGTCAGTGAAATAGAGGCGGTATTGCTGCTCGGTGAAGTCAGGCGTGCCGCCGCCGCTTCCCAGGATGACCCCCCAAGTGCGCCGCTCTTCCAGGGACATCGCCTCCGCATCCACTCGGGCAGACCGCAGCGCCTCTTTCGTTGCCGCAATCGCCAAAGAAACAGCCCGTCCGACGCGTTTGAGGTCCTTGGAGGGAAGATAATCGTCGGGCCGAAAACCTGTAACCTCACCGGCTATCTGGCAAGGGAGAGAAGAAGGATCAAACAGGGAGATCGTCTTGATACCGCTCACTCCCAAGCGCGTAGCCTGCCAAAAGGCTTGCGCTCCGATGCCGTTGGGGCTTACGACCCCTATTCCGCTCACCACAACTCTACGGCGCGAAACTTTCCCATTGTCTCTCTTCATCTTGACACCGTTATGGGGAAATTGTTTCATGACTATCACCATAGCACCGTCAGAATTTTTGTTAAGACAGGCCAGTGGAGGGAGGTCCCGTGAATTTGGTGATTGCCGGCGGGACCGGCTTTATTGGGTCGGCGCTTTGCACGCGGCTTTTGGAGCAGGGTCCGAAAAAGCGGCTTGTGTGGAACCCCCCTGCGCCGGGACACTGGGAGAAGGCTTTAGACGGGGCCGATGGGGTCATCAATCTGGCCGGCGAGCCAATCGCCGCCAAGCGATGGAGCGAACGCCGGAAGGAGAAAATTCGCCAAAGCCGCATCGAGACGACTAGAGCATTGGTTTCGGCTGTGGCGAAAGCCGGGCAGAAGCCGAAGTTTCTCATCAACGCATCGGCGGTCGGCTTTTACGGTCCGCACGGGGATGAGACGCTGAGTGAGGACGCCCAGGCGGGGAACGATTTCCTGGCACAGACCTGTCGGGAATGGGAAGCTGAAGCCATCAAGGCTGAAGCCTACGGATTGCGCGTTGCCCGGCTTCGCACCGGCGTTGTGCTCGGCAGAGGGGGCGGAGCCCTGGCCAAGATGGCGCCGCCATTCAAGCTCTTTATTGGCGGCCCGCTGGGCTCGGGGCGGCAGTGGATGTCGTGGATTCATATGGATGATGAGGTTGGGCTGATTCTCGCTCTGATCGAGCGCTCTGATGCTCACGGCGCGTTCAATGCCACAGCTCCTAATCCCGTTACCATGCGGGAGTTCTGCCGGAACCTGGGTCGGGTCCTTAACCGGCCATCCTGGGCTCCGGTTCCCGCTTTCGCCTTGCGGCTGCTGTTAGGCGAGATGGCCGATATGCTGCTCACCGGCCAGCGTGTCCTTCCCGCGGCTGCTCAGAAGCTGGGTTATACCTTTCGCTATCCTAAGCTTTACGAGGCGTTGGCTGCCTGCATGCCTCCGTGATCTGCTCCTTGCGGCCCCGGTTATCCAACGGCGGGTGGCAAAGCCGATTCTACGGAGGCGGGAACTTTTATTCCGCGCTTGGCGTTGTATAGGCGACAGGTACGGTGCGAGAAAATGAACAGCCATGCGCCGGGGTTGAAGGTTTCGGTCTTGCTTGCGAGCGCTGCTGGTTTTGGCTTTTTCCTGTGGGTTCTGCTTCAAAGTGCCATAGCCCCCGCGGCGGATCTCCGTCCCGAGGAGATCGTCACGGTCCTTCCGAAAGATGCGATCCCGGCCATTCTCACGCCTTCTTTCGAAGCGGCGCGGAAAGCTTCATGGCTTGGCGAGAAGGTTTTCGTCGTCGGCGTCGAGATTGGGGGTGACAGCCGCGCCTATCCGGTCCCTACACTCAGCCGCCATGAGATCGTCAACGACAAGGTCGGCGGTTTCCCCACCGCCGTCACCTGGTGACCGCTCTGTTATACGGCCATCGTGTATGACCGTAGAATCGCAGGGAAGGAGCTGACCTTCGGGGTTTCAGGCAAGCTTCACGCCAATTCGCTCGTCATGTACGACCACCAGACTGAAAGCCTGTGGAGTCACCTGGCCGGTGCCGCCGTTAGCGGTCCGCTGAAAGGCGCGAAGCTCAAACCGATGCAATCCATTTTCACCCCATGGGGCCATTGGAGGAAGCTCTATCCCGATACCAAGGTTTTGAACAGCGGCCGGAGCGGTTTTTTTGGGTCCCTGCGCGATCCCTACGAATCTTATTACCGGTCGCCCGATACCGGCATCATCCCCACCCGGGTACAGGACAACCGGATCTACCCGAAAGAGTATGTCCTGGGGCTTGTGATCGACGGGAAGGCAAAGGCTTACCCTTACTCGGCGCTAAGCCGCGAGGCCGCGGTCAATGACGCCTTCCAAAGTGTTCCTCTACTTGTAGTCTTCGATGGCGAGAGCGCCACCGCTGTGGCGTTCAAGAGAACTCTGGACGGGAAAACCCTCTCGTTCAAAAAGGGGCCGCGCTCGGATCGGATGGGCGTTGCGCTCGTCGATAGCGCGACCGGCTCGGTCTGGGAAGGTCTCACGGGAAGAGCCATCGGGGGGTCGCTCCAGGGCAAGCAACTCCAGCTCCAGCCCGCCACGCCTTCCTTCTGGTTCGGCTGGGTCGACCACTACCCGCAGACCGAGCTTTATCTCACCAGGAAATAATCGCAGGATGCCCGGCCCCAACGCGCCGGTCTGGCGCGGCTTCGCCGCTACACGTAGTCGACAGATCCGCTTACAGGATATCCTGAAAGTAAGAATAGGCCTTCCCGACCAACTCGTGGTAGCGGCTTGAGTTGCGGACATCCAGGGAGCGCGGCCGCTTGAGATCAATGCGCAGGATGTCCCGTACCGTGCCCGGGCGCGGCGACATCACCACGACCGTATCGGAGAGATAGACGGCCTCCTCCAGGCTGTGCGTGACGAAAAGGATGGTCTTGGCGGATCTCTCCCAGATCTCCAGCAGCTCGCGGTTCAGGCGTTGGCGGGTGAAAGCATCCAGGGCGCCGAACGGCTCATCCATGAGAATGACAGGCGGATCATAGACTAGGCTCCGGCAAATCGAGACCCGCTGCTGCATGCCGCCGGAGAGCTCGCGCGGATAGGCGTTGCGGAATTCCGCCAGCCCCATCATCTCCACGAGCTCCGCGGCGCGCTCCCGGTAGCTGCGCAGGTTTCCGCCGAGGGTCTTGTTTTCGACGAGAATTTCGATGGGAAACAGGACGTTCTCCAAGACCGAGCGCCAGGGCAAAAGGACCGGGCGCTGAAAGACCATGCCGAGGAGCCGTTCGCCGGCGTTTTTGCCGCAGACGGGTGCCCCTTCGATGCTGATCGCGCCGCCGTCGATGGGGATAATCCCCGCTACGGCGAGCAGGAGTGTGCTTTTACCGCACCCGCTCGGCCCCACGATGGAGACAAAGGAACCGCTCTCCACGTGAAAAGTTACACGATTCAGGGCCAGGACGGATTGCTCCCTGAGCTCATAGGTTTTCCTTACGTTGCTAACGTCGATCATGTCGGCGAATAGTCCTGGGGTGCGCCGTCGCGCTGTTCACCGCCACGGTTATGGGAAGACATCTCGCGGGTTTTTACGCACACATACGCCCTCGGTTCTTTCGATGTAACGGGCGAACTGAAGGGAATATTCAACGGGATCCATGGCGGCGCTCGGGATTGGGCATCCCTTGGGGTAGAGCGGGTTAACCTCGACCTTGGCCACGATCACATGGGTGCCCGCCCTGGCAAGCGCGGCCCTGTAAGCCTCGTCGAACTTTTCGAGGGAAGTTGCCTCGGTCGCATAGGGGATGCCGCAGGCTATGGCGACCTTGGCCAGGCTGGTTCTTCCGCCGGCGGTATTTGTGGGATAGCCTCCGGAGCACTCGAAGTGTTCGTTGTCGAAGATGAGATGAATCAAGTTCGGCGCCGGGTGCGCCGCTGCGGTGACCATGTGGGAGAGATTGATCAAAGCCGAGCCGTCGCCGTCGAGCACAAGCACGCGCCGGTGCGGCAGCGCCAACGCGAGGCCCAAGCCCACCGAAGAGCACAGGCCGAGCGCGGCGACCGGCAGAATCGGATGGCTTGTCAGGTCACGCCACTCGAACCGAGGTCCCCCGACGTTGGCGATGA
>JACPFH010000139.1 GCA_016183075.1 Deltaproteobacteria bacterium
GAGCGGGGCTAGCGGTGCAGGGCCAGAAACGCGAACACCTTGGCCGCGTCATGGACGCTCTGGACCGAGACGAGGGCATGGTCGGTGTGCTGGAAGCGGATATCCCGTGAGCCGTAATTGATCGCCTGGATCCCCTTCACATTCAGTAGACCCGTGTCGTTCGCTGCGGTCGAGTAACTGTACTGCGGGTCTCGGCCAAGCATGATCTGGATGGTCTGAGCCAAGGCCCGCACCACTTCCGCGTCCCTGGCGACTTCGCTCGGGTACATGAAGTCGCGCCTTTTGACTTCGATGGCAAAGGGCTCGATGGTACCGATGGCCTTCTCAAGCTCCGCGATGGCCTCCTCGGGGTCATCCCCGGGAAGGAGCCGGCGGTCAAAGACGATCCGGCACTCGCTTTGAATGGTGTGTGTGGCCTTGGGAAAGCTCTCAATCGCAGTCGGGGTCAAGCTCACTTTTCCCAGTTCGGGATGAACCCTGTCCGAAGGATACGGCATCAACCTGCTTAGCCGCTCCAAAACTTTTACTGCGCCCTCGATCGCATTGATTCCTTCCCACGGCCTGCTGCTGTGCGCCTGCTTGCCGCGCACAGTCACCCGGATATCCACCCGGCCCTTGTTGCCGAGCTGTATTTCCGGAGGACCATCGATGATCCCCCAATCCGCCCGAATGCCACCGTGCTCCAGCACATGGGCCAGGGAATCGTGCCTGCCGGTCTCGCCCGCGGTACTGATGACAAAATAGAGATCCGCCGGGAGATCAGTGCGGCATCCGGCAGCGAACTTTACCGCTGCCATCATCGCCGCAAGGCTCCCTTTTTGCTCGCACGCTCCCCTACCCCACACGCATTCCCCTTCGATCCCGTAAGGCGCGCCGTCTACGACCGCGCCGGAATAGGGGTTCTGCATGGTGCTGGGCGCGGCGTTCATGGCGTACGAGACGAGAAGAAGCCGCTCGGCTTGCCCGCGGCCTTTCAAAGTCGCGATCAGGTTTCCCCGCGTGTCGATATGGGAACGGACCCCCGAGCGCTCCAGCTCCGGACGGATGATATCCCGAATCAGCGACAGAACCCTCGGCTCCTCCTCCAGCAGATCGGTCTGAGGGCTTTCCACCTGGACGAGCTTAATCAGAAGCCGTTTTGCATCGTCATAGCGAAGGTTCTGTCCGATAATCCTTTTGCACTCCTGGGCATCCATCAAACTTCTTTTATCCGCTTTCGAATTGGCCGCCGATTCTCCCGATCCGTCTCGCAACCACGATAAGCACCATGGAGATGATACTCACGATTACGGCCAGCGAGCACATCGGCCCGAAAT
The DNA here is from genome assembly GCA_016183075.1 of Deltaproteobacteria bacterium. Classification (GTDB taxonomy): domain Bacteria; phylum Desulfobacterota; class Binatia; order UBA9968; family UBA9968; genus 2-12-FULL-57-22. The sequence continues at coordinate 1,317 of JACPFH010000139.1, forward strand.
ATCCGTCGGTATAGAAGTTATAGAGCAACGGGCCAAGGGGCTCAGCCCCTGGTGAGTAGAGAAACACCGACGTGCTGAACTCCCGCAGATAGATGGTGGCCAAGAGGATCCAGCCCGCGACGAATCCCGGCCGCATGAGCGGCAGCAGGACGCGCCGAAAGGTGGCGATAAACCCGGCGCCGCAGGCCTTGGAAGCGTCCTCCAGCTCATCGTGGATCTGCACGATCGTGCTCGTCATCGAGCGCAGCCCGTACGGGAGGAAGCGCGTGATGTAGCCAATCATCAGGATCCAGATCGTCCCGTAGATCGGAAAGGGAATATAGACATAGGTCCACAAAAGGCCGATGGCGAGCGCGGCGCCGGGAAACGCCCAAGGAATAAACGTAAGGGCCTCGATGATGCCCCGGCCGGCGGTCTTCGTTTTGGCGGTGATGTAGGAGGTAATGGCTGCCAAAAGCATGCATAGGGTCGCTCCCGCCACGGCCAGGAACACGCTGGTCTGAAGCGCGCGGTACGTTCGACTATCCGTCAGGTTGAAGCGGTAGTGCTCCAGGGTGAGGAGTCCCAAGGTCTTCTCGCCGGGCACATGAATGTACTCGACGAGCGACGTGTAGAGCAGCACGGCGAAGGGGAGCACGACGATGAGAAAAAGGATGAACGCTGCCAACCCGGCTGCGACATACCGCCATGGCCCCAAGTCGATGATGTTGGGCCGGTAGCCCCTCCCTGTGACCGTCACGTAGCGCTCCGACCTTACCGTCAAGCGGCGGTAGAGATAAACGAAGAACATCGTGATCACAAGCAGAAGCGCAGCGTATGCCGCCGCAAGATTGTAGTTAGGGGGATAGGCGCCGATGGTCTCCCGGTAGATCTTGGTCGTGAACACCTCAATGCGAGCGGGAAGCGCGATGATCGCTGGGGTATCGAAGCTTTCGATCGCTCTAACGAAGTTCAGCGTAGCTGCCGCCAAAAGGGCCGGACGCACAATAGGAAAAGTAATCCTCCAGGCGATCTCGAGATTTCCC
>JACPFH010000125.1 GCA_016183075.1 Deltaproteobacteria bacterium
GAGGGCAAACGCCCAAAAGAGCCACCGTTGTTCTTCATAGGGCAGAGAAAGCTGGTACATCCGAAGCAGATCGAAGCTCAATGTTTGCGCGACCTCGTAGTGCCTGGCGGCGAGATAGATGATCGCGACCAGCATGAGGAGGCTCCCGGCCATCGTGTATAGCACGAACTTAAGGGCGGCGTAGATTCGCCGCGGGCCGCCCCAAACGCCGATCAGAAAATACATGGGGACGAGCATGACTTCCCAGAAAACGTAGAACAGAAAGAGGTCGAGCGCGACGAAGGCCCCGAGCATGCCGGTCTCCAGGACGAGCATGAAGAAGAGGTATTCCTTGATTCTTTTCCCGATGGTCCAGGAGGCCAAAATGACGATGGGACCGAGCAGGGTCGTAAGAAGAACAAGAAAGATGCTGATGCCGTCGACCCCGACGTGGTATTCGATTCCGAACGCCGGAATCCAGGCGTAACGCTCGACGAACTGCATCTTAGCCAGCGCGGGATCGAACGGCCACAGGAGCCGCAACGACCAGAGAAACGTGAGCAGCGTGAAGCCGAGCGCCGTCTTCAGCATCGTCGTGGTCATCTCGCGCGGCATCAGGAGCATCACCAACGCCCCGACAGCCGGAAGAAAAACAATCACGCTCACATCACCGCCCACAATTGCCATCAGCGCTCCCTACCAGAGATAATAAGCCAGGACCAACAACGCGCCGGCCAGAAAACCGAACAGGTAGTGCTGAACATTGCCGCTCTGGAGCTGGCGCCAGAACAGGCTGCTCCCACGCACGCGGTCGGCGATCCCGTTGACGATGCCATCGATGAACCGTGGATCGAAGGACTCAGCCAGCCAGCCAGCACAGCGCGTCAACGAGCGAACAAAGACAAAATCGTAGATCTCGTCGACATAGTATTTGTTGGCGAGCAGGCCCAACCCCGCAGCCGATCCCAACCGCCCTGGCGCTCCGGCGGCCCGGCCATAGCCGAGATAGGCAAGAAAAAATCCCAGGGCCGCAATCGCCAGCGTCAGAGCCATGAGGAGAAGTTCCTGAAAAAGCTCGCCGTGCGCAGGCTCGACGGCTGTGCCAAATACCGGTTCGAGCCAATGGTCCCACCGGCTTCCCCACAGGAACTCAGGGGCTCCCACCCAGCCGGCAAACACGGAGCCCGCTGCCAGCAACACGAGCGGCGCCGTCATCACCCGGGGCGATTCATGAATATGCGCCCGCGCCGGCTCCTTGACGCGGCACGAGCCGTGAAAAACCAGAAAGAATTGCCGGAACATATAGAAAGCGGTAAGGCCCGCGGTGATCCAGGCCAGCACCCACAGCCACGTCGGCTGGCAAAGGCCTGCCAGAGAATCAGATCTTTGGAGAAAAAACCCGCCGTGAAGGGCGCCCCCGAAATCGCCGACGCGGCAATCAAGTAAGTCCAATACGTGGTCGGAAGATAGGACCTCAAGCCGCCCATGCGTCGGATGTCCTGTTCCCCTTCCAGACTGTGGATCACACTCCCGGCGCCGAGAAAAAGACACGCTTTGAAAAAAGCGTGGGTGAAGAGATGAAAAATTGCCGCACCAAAAGCGCCGACGCCGACTGCGAGAAACATATAGCCGAGCTGGCTGACGGTCGAATAGGCCAGCACCCGCTTGATGTCGTTCTGGGCGAGCGCGATGGTGGCGGCAAAAAAGGCGGTCAGGGCGCCCACCGCGGCGATCACGGCCAGCGTTGCGGGCGCCATCGAGTAAAGAAAATAAAGCCGTGCCGTCATATAAACGCCGGCGGTTACCATGGTCGCGGCGTGGATGAGGGCGCTTACGGGGGTCGGTCCCTGCATGGCGTCGGGAAGCCAGACGTAAAGCGGGATCTGCGCCGATTTCCCCGTAGCGCCGAAAAATAGCAGCAAGGTGATGAGAAGAACCTTTTCGGGAGAAAGCAGGTGCGCGTTCGCCTTTAACTCCCAAAGGTCCAGCGTCCAGATGCCCTGGCGACCCATCTCCCAAAAGAGCAGCAGAATGCCGAGCAAAAAGCCGAAATCACCGATCCGATTGACCACGAAGGCTTTGTTCCCGGCGATCGTGTTCGTGTGATCCTGATGCAAAAAGCCGATCAGAAGATAGGAGCACAGACCCACACCCTCCCAGCCGACAAAAAGAAGCAGCAGATTATCGGCCATGACCAGAACCAGCATGAAAAAGGCAAAAAGATTCAGGTACGCGAAGAAGCGGATCATCCCCTCGTCATGACCCATATACCCGAGGGAGTAGATATGGATGAGAAGTCCCACCCCGGTGACAACCAACAGCATGACAGCAGTCAGCTCATCGGCCCGGAAAGAAATGTCCGCTCGAAACGGCTCCGAGTCGATCCAGGTAAAAACCGTATCCTTCAAGCTTCCCGCCGCAGGAAGGGCGGCGACCAACCAAAGGGAAAGAAGAAAGGAAAGACCGACCGCTGCGCAGGCCAAAAAACCCGCGTTTTTACGTCCCCAACGCGCGCCAAAAAAGATATTCAGGCCGGCTGCGAAGAGCGGAATCAAAGGGATGAAGCGCAGCAAAGCGGTCGTTTCCATGCTCAGCGGACTGCCTGATCGCAATTGGGTTCGAGTTGTTCCAGTCGTTCGAATCGCTCAACGCTTTTAACGGCTCGAACGTTTTGAACGGCTGGAACGATTGAAACTCTTGCGCCCGTTTTTCCCACACTTACCACCTGAGCTGCAGCATCTCCTGAGGATCCAAAGTCTGGCGGTGGCGGAAGATCGAGAGGATAATGGCCAGGCCGACCACCGCTTCGGCCGCCGCCACGGTCATGACGAAGAAGACGATCACCTGGGCCTCCATGGAGCCAAGCGCGCGGGCGAAGGCGACGAAGGTCAGATTTACGGCGTTCAGCATGAGCTCTATAGACATCAAAACCACGATGAGATTGCGCCGGATGACGACACCCGCAGCGCCGATGGCGAAGAGCACGGCGCTTAAAAACAGATAGTAGTTGAGCGGAACCATCGATCACTCCTCGCGCTTCGCTAGGACGACCGCGCCGACGATCGCAACCAGGAGCAGGACGGAGGCGATCTCAAAGGGCAGGACAAAATCACGAAATAGAGTCCGGCCGAGCATTTCCGGGCTGCCAAAGCCTTCCGCCACGGCGCTGACTCGGCCGTCCTCGGGAGAAACGTCGGAAAACAAGGCGGCCAACTCAAAGACGAGCAGCAACGCCCCCATCGATCCCAGCCCCCACCAGAAAACGCGCCGTCGCTCCAACACGCCCGGATTGAGCAACATGATGACAAAGAGAAACAAAATCATAATCGCCCCGGCATAGACGAGAATCTGGAGAAACCCCACCATGGGGGCGTCCAGCGTGAGGAAAAGAACGGCCACGAGAAAAAGCGTGGCCACCAGCGCCATCGCGCTATGGACCGGGTTTCTCTGAAAGACGACCGCCAGAGAGAAGGCTACGGACAGGCAGGCGAGGATGAAAAAGAGAATCATGGAAGCGGCCGTCCGTTCAAGAGCCGTTGTGCAGAGCCACGATCACCACCCCCGTCACCATCAGGTTCAGCAGCGCAAGGGGGAGAAGCATCTTCCAACCCAGGCGCATCACCTGATCGTAGCGAAACCGAGGCAGCGTCCAGCGAAGCAGAACGAAAAGCCAGCAGAAAAAAATCACCTTGAGTGTGAACGCGGCCACCTGGAGAAGAACCACTCCCAGGTGGGGCAAAAGCCAGGCTGCGCCCCAGGGAAAATGAAAGCCGTCGCGCGCGAGATACGGAACCTGCCAGCCGCCGAAAAAGAGTGTCGCA
>JACPFH010000126.1:0-27529 GCA_016183075.1 Deltaproteobacteria bacterium
ATGGCATTCTCGCGGATCGCCGACAGGCTTGGCTCCGTGCTCCAGTAGCTCCTTAAGCATCTTCCCCTGGTTGTACTGCGTGCCGCGGATGAGAAAATTCTCCGCGGCCTCTCCCCAGTATTCCTTCAGCCACGGGATATTGGCCTCGAACCCACCCGAGGCGACTACCACGGACTTGGCTCTGACCTCATGCGTCTCTCCGCCACGCCGGACGATGGCCGACAGAAACTCCCCGTCGCGGACCTTCAGCTCGCGCGCTTCTGTCTCGTATCCCACCGGGATGTCCAGCTTGCGAGCGGCGTCGTAATAGGCGTTCATCATCGCCTTGCCGCCGCCCAGCATGAAAAGATTGGTCCGCGTCAGGTGCAGCGTGCCCCGCAGCGGCTGCTGCCAGCGCACCCCGTTCGCCAGCATCCATTGCTCAAGGTCGGCCGACTCGCGGATCGTGAGCCGGGCGAGCTGCTCGTTTGTCTCGCCACCCGTCACTCGCACCAGGTCTTCCCAGAATTCTTCTTCGCTGTAGGGGCCCGTTACGCGCTCGGTGGCCCGCGGGTGCATGTAGCGGATGTCGCGGGTGTGGCGGCTGTTGCCGCCGCGGAAGGCCTGTGGAGCGCTCTCCACAACAATCACCTCTGCGCCCGCGCGTCGCGCGGTTAGCGCCGCGCACAGGGCCGCGTTGCCGCCGCCGATAACCAGGACATCACAGCCCCGGGTCAGGTCTGCTATCATGACGATATTCTTACTCATTGATCCGGCGCATTCGCACCGCGCGCCGGTATTCAAAAAATCATTTAACGTGAAGCCGTTTTCCCTGTCAACGAAGCCCAAAGAAGCATCAAATATCAAAGGGCAGAAGGGCGAGGTGGCTCTCTGAGCGGAACATGAAACGAGGAGCACACAGCGACCGAAGGGGAGCGTGAGCGAGGCTGCAGACGTCCGATCACAGACGGTACAGATCATGGCACGAACCCATCGGCCGCAGCCGAGAGCGCGCCCCCCGAGGGAGCGGAGTCCGTGGAGCGAAGGGAGCCGCGAAGCCCCTAAATTCTGGATGCAAACACGAACCCAGGCCGGGTGGCAAGTGGGTGCGTGTTATGGTAAGAAAATTGATTGTTTGCCGGTTTGAGGCCGGGAGTTCAAGGGAAAGGATTAGGCAGGATGATCGACCAGCGGGTTGAAGAAACGCATATTTTTCACGAGGGACACGACGACGATTTGGATGCGGAGCACGGTTGGACGAGCGAGGAGGCGCTCGCGGATGAGGAGCACCCGATGTGGCGCTCGGAACGAGTCGCGCTCAACTCTGTCGGAATCGATATCGGTTCCTCAACCTCACATCTTATCTTCTCCCGGTTGACCCTGCGGCGCCAGGGACTGGCGCTATCCAGCCGGTTCGTGGTGGTCAAGCGGGAAATGCTCTTTGAATCCCCCATCCTTTTGACCCCGTATCTCAACCGGACAACGATCGATACCAATGAGCTGAACGCGTTTATCTCGGAAGCCTACCGCAAGGCGGGTTTGACACCGAAGGATATCGATACCGGCGCGGTCATTGTCACGGGTGAAGCAGCCAAGAAGAAGAATGCCGAGGCGATCGCGGCGCTTTTTTCGGCTCAGGCCGGAAAATTCGTCTGTGCCACGGCCGGCCACAATCTGGAAGCGATTCTATCCGCTTATGGCTCCGGGGCCGTGGCCATGACGCTGGATCAAGGCGGGGACTATACGGTGATGAACGTGGATGTCGGCGGGGGCACGAGCAAGCTGGCCGTCGTGCAGCGTGGCAAGGTGGTAGATACCGCCGCATTGGAAGTCGGGGCGCGTCTGGTGGCGATGGACGAAAACGGCAGGATCGATCGCATCGAAGACGCCGGGGCAAAGATCGCCGCGGCTGCCGGCGTGCGGCTCAGCCTGGGGGGGATCCTGGATGAGAGCGAGAAAGACAGGATGGCCCGCGTGCTCTGTGATTGCCTGTTCGAGGTTTTGCAGCGGGGTTCGCTCTCACCGCTGACCCAGAGTCTGATGCTGACCCCGCAGATTGCGTTTACGGACCGCATCGACGCGCTGCTCTTCTCCGGCGGGGTCTCAGAGTACATTTATGGCTTTGAATCCCGGGATCTCGGCGATATCGGAAACCATCTGGGAAAGCGGGTGCGCGAACGCTCCAGCAATTTGCAAGCCAATATCGCGCTCAAGAACCCTCAGGTGCGCATCCGGGCCACGGTTATCGGGGCATCCCAGTACACGGTTCAGGTCAGCGGTAATACCATTTATGTTTCTGATCAGGATTTGCTGCCGCTTCGTAACTTGCAGGTGGTGACGCCGCAGATCCGACAGCGCGAGCCGCTCGGGATCGAGGATGTCGAGGATGCGGTAGACAAAGCGTTAAAGCGTTTCGACATCGTCGACGGAGAAAGGGCGGTTGCGTTGGCCATCCACTGGGAGCTGGGGCCCGCCTATCCCCTTATTCGAACTCTGGCCGAGGGGCTCGGCCGGGCCATGAAGGAGCACATCGACAAGGGCCACCCGCTGGTGCTGGTTTTTGATGCCGACATCGCCCGGCTCATGGGCAACATCATTGAGAAGGAGATCCTGCCGGGGCGGGGCATCGTTTCTATCGATGGCATCGATCTGAAGGATTTTGATTTCGTCGACATCGGCGAGGAGCTGCCGGACGCCAAGGCAGTTCCCGTGGTGATCAAGTCCTTGATCTTCCGCCATAGCGAATGGGGTCGTGGCCACGCGCACCATCACTAGAAGAGTGACCGGCGAAGCCGCAGAGCATCGGAGCATTGGAGCAAATGACCGCCGACCGATGACCGACGACCGCCGGCGGTCGGCCGTCTGCCGTCGTCGGTCTCGTTCACAATGGGGGAATGCGAAAATGCGGTCCCCTGCTCTATTGCTCTAGCGAGAGGAGATGAAGTTATGAGAGAGATCCTGAGCGGTATCTTTACTTGGCCATGGTTCTCCGAGCCCCACGGTTACAATTTCAATGGCTATTTGATCCGCCACAGCGCGGGGAACCTCTCCATTGATCCCGTGGAGCCTACGCCTGAGGATCTCGAAGAGATCGCGCGTTTAGGGGTGAGCCGCATCATTCTGACCAATCGCAACCATTCCCGAGCCGCGAACAAGCTTCGCAGCCGCACCGGCGCCCGCACGGCCATCCATCCCGCGGATGCCCCCCATGCCCGCGGCCAAGGAACCGATCTCGACGACGAGCTTAAGCCGGGCGAGAAGGTCGGTCCGCTGGTGGTAGTCGGTGTGCCGGGAAAGTCGGCGGGGGAGGTTGCCTTCCACTGGCCGGAGCGGAAGATCCTGCTCGTGGGGGACGCGGTGATCGGTAACCCGCCGGGCCGGTGCGGTCTTTTGCCCGACAGGGTGGTCGATGATCCAGCGCGCCTGCGCGCCAGCGTCAAGGGACTGCTGGCGCTTGACTTCGATGTGCTTCTTCCGGGGGATGGCGCTCCGATCCTTCAGGACGGGAAATCGCGACTGAAAGAACTCGCGGACACCTTCGCGCCATAAGGCGCGGCCGGCGCGGGGCCGGCTTTTCCGTGTCCACTATGGCTGGGTTAGATCGAGATTGCGATTCCGCCGAAAAACCCCGGTCACCCTTCGACGTAGCTCAGGGCGAACGGGGTGGTTGATAACGTTAACGATTTTCCGTTCATGCTGAGCCCGTCGAAGCATGAAAAGCCCTTTTTCAGCGGAATCGAGTGCGTTGACTTTGCATAAATTTTCGCATAACTTTCTAAAGTATTGATCTTACAGGCCCTTTACTCCTATGCAAGAACTTAGCGGGTGGCAAAACTTTCTCGGCATCCTTACCAAGCCCGACAATATTCCCATTGCGGGAATGCTACTGTTGGTTCTCTTTTTCACCTGGATTGGACTGAGGCAGGCCTTCAAGAACGACCGGCGTATTGAAGAAGGAAAAAAAGACCAGATCCTCGATGAGATGTGGAGGTAAGGATTGAGGGTCTTGGCCTTGGCCGTTGCGGGGATTCTTTGCATCGCGTTTTCTTTCGCGCACGGGCAGGAAGGAATTGGCGGCCGGTCTGAGGCGTGCTCACCTTGGCAGGGCGTTACATCTCGATCCCTCCCATGTCGAAGCCAGGACGCTTTTCGGCTGGATCCAAATGGAGATTCGCGGCGACTACGCATCGGCGGCTACAGAGTATCGTAAGGTGATCGAGATCAAGCCCGAGTCCGCCGAAGCGCGCAACAATCTCGGCGTGGCGCTCGAAAAGGTTGGGGACCTGGAAGGGGCCATCGCCGCTTTCACGCAGGCCATCGCCCTGCGCGGGGATTACGGCGAGGCATGGAGCAACCGGGGTTGGGCATACGCCGAGCTCAAGCGGTGGCGTGAGGCCCGGCGGGATTTCGAGCAAGGGTTGAAGATCAATCCGCGGGATGATGGGGCGCTGTACGGCCTCTCTCGCACGCTCAAAGAGGCGCGCGACTACGCCGGAGCAGGGCAGGCGCTCAGGACTCTCACGGCTCGAACCTCGAATTTCGTTTACTGGCTTGAGTGGGGCCAGCTTCAACTGGTTCGTTACTACTGGGTGTTGCTCGTGGTTGCGGGCGGAGCCTTCCTGCACGCGCGTTATCTAAAAGCAAAGGCAAGGAGGCAATTGGATGGCTGATGAGGGCGGAAAAAAGCGCAAGGGGACCGCTCTTTTGGCGGTGATGGACGAGAACTGCTCGAGTTGCGCGGGCTCGCCGTTGTGCGAGCTCCATTGCCCGGTCGATGACTGCATTAACCTGCTCTACGAGGAGCTCCCTGGGGGCGGGCTCAAGCCTTACCGGGTATGGGTGGACAACGACAAGTGCATCGGCTGCCAGATGTGCTACAGCGACGATCTGACCAAAGTCCACCGGCACAAAGAAACCGGGGAGATCTACTACGAGTACGCCAACCGGTTCTACGACAGTTCGAGAAAGCCGCTGGCGCCGGACCAGATGCCGAAGAAGTTCCAGCTCCAGTTGATCGGCACGGAGTCCGAGGATCGCCTGGACAAGAAGATCTGCCCGTGGGATGCGATCAAGATGTACGAATACGAAGAGGCTCTTGAAGTCTCCAAGTACTTTTACGATCCATCGAAGTTCAAAACGGTTGGCGGCCTTTATGTCGTCGATTCGGAGGGGAAGAAGGATCTAGAGGAGCAGCAGAAGGATCTCTACGGCGGATAGCGCCGCAGCGATAGGACTATGGGAAAGAAAATTGAGCTTTGCGAAACCGTGCTGCGCGACGCGCACCAGTCTTTGCTCGCCACGCGGATGCGCGCCGAGGATATGCTGCCGATAGCGGAAAAACTCGACCGGGTAGGATTCTGGTCGGTGGAGATGTGGGGCGGCGCCACCTTCGATGCCGGTTTGCGATATCTTAAAGAGTGTCCATGGGAGCGCTTGCGTCTCATTCGGAGGGCGATGCCGAAGACCCGTATGCAGATGCTTCTTCGAGGGCAGAACGTTGTCGGTTATCGCAACTACCCGGATGACGTGGTGGAACGCTTCGTCGAGAAGGCTGCTGACAACGGTATCGATGTTTTTAGAGTCTTCGACGCCATGAATGACGTCCGCAATATGAAGACGGCCTTCGAGGCGGTCAAGAAGACCGGGAAGGTCCTCGAAGCGTCGCTCTGCTACACGATAAGCCCGGTTCACACGCTGGACTACTTTGTCCGGTTGGCGGAGCGCTTGGTGGAGATGGGGACGGATGTGCTTTGTGTAAAAGACATGGCAGGGCTGCTCTCACCCTACGTGGGCTACGAGCTTATTCGCCGGTTGAAGGAGCGCATTGGGGTTCCGATTCACCTCCATTCTCATTGCACCACGGGCATGGCCCCCATGACGTACGTCATGGCGGTAGAGGCGGGAGTGGATATCGTCGACACGGCTATCTCTCCCATGTCTGAGGGAACCTCGCAGCCGGCCACGGAGGCCATGGTAGTGGCCTTGCGCGGGACTCCCTACGATACCGGCCTGAGTTTGAAGCTTTTGGGAGAGATTGCGGAACATTTCCGCGCGGTGCGCGGCAAGTATGCGGATTTTGACAGTCCGGTAAGCAGCCAGATCCATGCCGATATCATGGAATCCCAGATCCCGGGCGGCATGTTCTCCAATCTGGTCAGTCAGCTACGGCAGCAGAAGGCGGAGGACAAGCTGGAGGCGGTTTTGAAAGAGGTGGAGGCGGTGAGAAAAGATCTCGGTTATCCTCCGCTGGTGACCCCCACGAGCCAGATCGTGGGCTCCCAGGCAACGCTGAATGTCCTGACGGGCAAGCGCTACGGCGTCGTGACCGTGGAAACCCGCAACTACATCTCGGGACTCTACGGAGAGCCTCCCGCGCCGATAAGCGATGAAATGATTCAGATGGCGTTGGGGAAGAAGAAGCCTATTACCGTGAGACCGGCGGATCTCTTGGAGCCGGGATGGGAGAAGGCGCGCGCCGCGCTAGGGGCGGCAGCTAGCGACGAGGATGCGCTCTCTTACGCCCTCTTTCCGGAAGTAGCGAAGGAGTTCTTCGCCTGGCGTTCCCAACGGCAGAAGGCCTCCCAGAGCGCTGCGGCTTGATTTTATACAGATAGTGGCTTGTCTCGACGTTTTCGCCCTCTGATTAGGTTTTGTCTGGCACCCCAGGAAGGTCTCCGGCTGCAGGTAAATTTCTCACTGTTGCAAGGAAACGTTTGCTTCAAATCGCAATTGTGAAAAGCCCGCTCTCCTACGTAGGTAAGAAGTGCCATAGGTTCTGCCGGATCTGAGCAGTAAATTCCCGAAGAACGTCTGCCTGTTCACGCAATTCTCCCCGCTTCGCCGTGGCATGGGAATTGCTGAAAATTCCTCCTGAGCGAGGGTTTGTTGTGGAGAATTCGCCGTGGTGCGGAGTTTCGCTAAGGGACTTCCCGTCACGACAAGGAGGATGTCATGGGTAGTTTTGGCGGCGACTTGAGCCGGCGCGATTTTCTGAAGCTATGTGGAACGAGCGCCGCCATACTGGGTCTCGGCTCCTCCGCCGTTCCGAAGATCGCCGCGGCCCTGGAAAAGGCCATGGTCCGGCGCCCTTCGGTGGTCTGGCTCAACTTCGCCTCCGATACCGGATGCACAGAGGCCTTGATTAAGGCGAACTATCCCAATACAGCCCAGCTTCTCCTGGACATGATCAGCCTGGACTATAACGAAACCATCATGGCGGCAGCCGGAACGCAATCGGAGGAAGCCCGAGAAGCGGCTCTTAAGCGGGGCGATTACATTTTGATCATCGAGGGGGCGATCCCGACGAAGAAAGGCTACGGGATGATCGCCCGTCGCGAAATGCTCGACATCGGGAGGGAGTACGCCGCTAAAGCGAGAGCAGTGATCGCCGTGGGGAGCTGCGCCACCTGGGGAGGCGTCCCCGCCGGCGACCCTAATCCGGCAGGTCTTAAAGGAGTGTATGATGCTCTCGGGGTCGAGGCTATCAATCTCGATCTCTGTCCCGTAAACGAGGGAATTCTCGTGGCGACCATTGTGGATTTTCTCCTGACGAATCGGATACCAGAGAGAGACAGCTTCGGCCGCCCGAAGATTTTTTACGGCCAGACCATCCACGATCAATGTGAGCGTCGAGCGCACTTCGAAGCAGGGCGCTTCGTCGAGCGCTTTGGCGGCAAGGAGGAAGAGCTTGGCTACTGCCTCTACAAAGTAGGCTGCAAGGGGCCGATGACCTACGCCAACTGTCCGAAGTTTCGCTACAACGACAGGGTGAGCTGGTGCATCGGGGCAGGGGGCCCATGCATTGGTTGCGCCGAGCCTTATTGGGTGGACAAGTTCGCAGGATTTTATGAGAGGCTTCCCGGCGTCAAGATTCCCGGGATAGAAGGAGTCGAGGCCGGAGCCGACAAGGTCGGCATGGTGGCGGGAGCAGCCACAGCCGTGGGAATCGTTGCTCATGCTGTCGGCACGAAAGTGAGCGGCCGGTTAAAGGAAAAACCGCCACCCAAAGCAGGCGAGAAGACGCCTGAGGAAAGGGGGTGATGCCGGTGAGCCGCATCGTCATCGATCCGATCACGCGCATCGAAGGACATCTCGCCATCGAAGTGGAGGTGGACGGGGGAAAAGTCAAGGATGCGTGGACCTCCGGCACGCTTTTTCGCGGGTTTGAAATCGTTCTGAAGGGTCGCGACCCGCGCGACGCTTTTCACATCACCCAGAGGATCTGCGGAGTCTGCCCGACCTCGCATGGCCACGCGGCATCGCTTTGTCTGGAGGACGCGGCGGGTATTCATCCGCCGGAGATGGGCCGCCTGGTCCGCAATATGGTCGAAGGGGCGCAGTTTCTCCACTCGCACATTCTGTGGTTTTATCACCTCGCTGCGCTCGACTTCGTCGATGTCGTGGCGGCGCTTAAGGCCCAACCCAGAGAAGAATCGCTCAAAGAGGTCCAGGCCCGGCTCAAGAGGTTCGTGGACAGCGGGCAGCTCGGTCCATTCGCAAATGCATACTGGGGGCATCCCGCTTACAAGCTGCCTCCCGAGCTGAATCTTCTCGCCGTGGCCCATTACCTGGAGGCCCTGGATAAGCAGGCCCAGGCATCCCATATCTCTGCCATCTTCGGCGGGCGGATGCCTATGACGATGACAACCCCCGCCGGAGGTTCCGTGCACATTCCGACCGTCGACGACATGGCGAACCTGAAGCCCAGGCTTTTGGAGATCCGGGAGTGGGTGGATAAGGTGTACATTCCCGATGTCCTGGCGGTGGCTCCGTATTATCTCGACTATGCCGCGATCGGCAAAGGACCTGCCGCATTTCTTGCCTGGGGTGTGTTCGACGATCCGAGCTTCGATCCGAAAAAGAGGCTATTACCGAGCGGGATCGTGCTCGAAGGGGGTCTCAAGGCCGAGGAAGTCGACGCGAAAGCGGTGACGGAAGACGTGACGCATGGTTGGTACAAGGATGGAAAGGCGCTTCACCCGAGCGAGGGCGTGACGGAGCCGGAGTACACCGAATGGAACGTGGAGAAAAAGTATTCGTGGGCGAAGGCGCCGCGATATGGGGAGCGGCCTATGGAGGCCGGCGCGCTGGCGCGCATGGTGGTCGCCTACGCGAAGGGCCAGCCGACGGCGAAGAAGCTCATTGACCAGGCGCTCGCAAAGCTCGGGGTTGCGGGAAAACCCGAGGTGCTTTTCTCCGTGGTCGGCCGGATCGCCGCCCGCGCGCTCGAGACCAAGCTCATCGCGGATGCCATGGTGGAGTGGTCGGATGCGATTCTCGAGAACCTCAAGAACGGGAAGAAACAGACCTTCACCCAGTATTCCGTGCCTGCGCGGGCCCAAGGCGCGGGCCTATGGGAGGCGCCCCGAGGAGCGCTCGGCCACTGGAATCGAATCGAGAACGGACGGCTTGCCAACTATCAGGTGATCACGCCGACCTGCTGGAACATCTCGCCACGCGACGGCAAAGGAGTTAGGGGAACCATCGAGCAGGCGCTGATCGGAACCCCGGTGGCGGATCCCAAGCGGCCGCTGGAAATCCTTCGGGTCGCCCACTCCTTCGATCCCTGCTTGGCCTGCACCGTTCACGTCATCGACCCGAAGAGCAACGAAGTCTACAAGGTTCGTGTGTCGTGAGGGCGCCATGGAGGGAGAATACACATACACGTGGAGCCTCACCGGCCGAATCAACCACTGGCTGGTCGTCCTCGCCGTGGCGGTCCTTACGCTCACGGGGTTTTACATCCACCGGCCTTTCCTGGCCGGCGGCGCGCCGGGCGGCGTGGATGTGATGGCGTGGATGCGCTTTTCTCATTTCGTCGCCGCTTATGCGCTCCTGCTGGCGCTCATCGTGCGGTTATATCTTGCCTTTGCCTCCGTGTTCGACGCGGATTGGCGCGACTTTGGCCTGTGGCGCAATCTGCGCAACGTGCCGGATATCCTCGGCTACTACCTCTTTTTGAAACCCGGCCATAAAGAGTATCGCCGCTATAATCCGCTTCAGGCTCTGACCTATCTCTTTTGGGTGTTCTTGATTCTCTTTCTGACCTTGACCGGGTTCGCCCTATATCACGGCAACATCTTCGCAGTCCTGCCCGCTCAGGATACCTTCCGGTGGGTGAACGCGCTGCTCGGCGGCGAGTCTTATACGCGGGTGTGGCACTATCTCGCCATGTGGGTTTTCCTGATTACCGTGGCGATCCATGTGTACATGGGTGCGATTACCGCCTGGATAAATCGCGACCACACCTTTCGCTCGATCATCACAGGCTACAAGGCAAAGCCCCGGAGGGCCTGATGGATGGCGCGAGCGTTCTGGTCCTTGGTATTGGCAACACGCTCATGCGGGACGATGGCGTCGGGGTGTGGGCAGCCGCGGCCCTCTCGGATGCGTACGACGCTCCGGCGGATGTCAAGATCATGGACGGAGGGGTCGCCGGGCTTCGCCTTCTTGGGGCGATCGCGCAGGCAGAGTTTCTCCTGATCATCGATGCGGTGAAAGGCGGGGGGGCCCCGGGCTCGATCTACCGTCTCGAGCCGAACGCGCTCCCCCAGCGCCGGGGTCCGTTCTTCTCGGCCCACGAAGTCGGGGTCGCCGAGCTGCTATCAGCGTTGGAGTTTATGGGGAAGCTGCCGAAAACCCGGATTATCGGGGTCGAGCCGCTGGAGACGGAAAGCGTGGGGCTCGAGCTCACCGAGCCACTGCGCGGGGCGCTCCCGGGCGTTGTGGCGGCGGTAGTGCAAGAGCTTGAGGGGCTAGGTGTGGTGATGCGGAGAAGGAAAGACCTGGCGCTAGTAGGACGCTAAAAGCGGGAAAAGTCGATGCACGAGCTTTCCATGGCACACGAAATCGTTGCGGCGGTGAGACGCCATTTACCGGCGGAGGGGACAAAGCCGGTAAAGCGGGTCTGGCTTCAACTCGGCGTTCTTAACCGCGTCAACCCGGAGTCGCTTCGCTTCTGTTTTGAGGCCGCGAGCCGGGGGAGCGCCGTTCAGGGGGCCGCGCTGGAGATCGAAGAGATTCCCGGTGATGAAATCCGCGTGGTGGAGTTCGATTTGGACGATCAGGGTTTTCGGTGATCGAGCGCGCTCACATAGCCGTTCGCGGCGCCGTCCAAGGGGTGGGCTTTCGCCCTTACATCTACCGGCTGGCAACCGAGATGGGGCTTTCGGGCTGGGTGCTCAACTCACCGCAGGGCGTTTTCATCGAGGTGGAGGGGAGCAAAGATCGTCTCGACGCTTTTGTCTTAAGGATCGAAAAAGAGCGGCCGCCGCGCTCTTTCATCCAGAGCCTCGAATTCTCCTTTCTCGATCCGGTGGGCTACACCGGCTTCGAGATCCGCCGAAGCGACGCCGCCGGGGAGGCCACGACGCTCGTCCTGCCGGATATCGCCACCTGCCCTGACTGCCTGAGCGATATTATGGATCCGCTCAACCGGCGCTACCGTTACTCGTTTACAAACTGCACCAACTGCGGCCCGCGCTTTACGATCATGGAATCGCTTCCCTATGACCGCGCCGGCACGGCCATGAGGGGATTCGCAATGTGCGAAGAATGCCGGCGGGAATACGAAGATCCCCTGGACCGCCGCTTCCACGCGCAGCCGAATGCGTGCGCGGACTGCGGTCCCAGGTTGGGGCTTTGGGGAGAAGGGGGAAGCGTGCTTTCGGCGGGTGACGATGCTTTGCTCGAGGCCGCCGCAGCAATCAAAAAAGGAAATATCGTAGCCGTAAAGGGCCTTGGCGGGTTCCATATCGTGGTCGACGCGCGAAGCGACAAAGCGGTGAAACGGCTCAGGGAGCGAAAACGCCGCGAGGAAAAGCCCTTTGCATTGATAGACCGCAAAACAGGATCGCGTTATCAGCCCGCTGGTGGCGCCGCGAAATCCCTACCTGGGAATCATGCTGCCGTACACGCCGCTCCACCATCTCCTCATGCGTGAACTCGGGTGTTTCATCGTGGCTACGAGCGGAAACCTGTCGGACGAGCCGATCTGCACCGACGAGAACGAAGCGGTCGAAAGGCTTCGCGGGATTGCAGATCTCTTCCTCGTTCACAACCGGCCCATCGTTCGTCACGCCGATGACTCGGTGGCGCGCGTGATGGCGGGAAGGGAGATCTTGCTGCGCCGGGCGCGCGGCTATGCGCCTTTACCCGTTCGTCTTAAAGACTCTGCGCCTTCGCTCCTCGCCGTCGGGGGACAGTTAAAAAATGCGGTGGCTATGACCGCGGGCTGCCAGGTCTTTGTAAGCCAGCACATCGGGGATCTCGAAACTGAGGCGGCCTTTCGAGCCTTTGAGGACGTGATCGCGTCCTTTCGCCGGCTCTACGGCGTGAAACCGGAAAGGTTCCTCTGCGATCTTCACCCGGCGTATCTTTCCACCAAATACGCCCGTGAGCACGCCCCATCCATCGATGCGATTCAACATCATTTCGCCCATGTCGCCTCGTGCATGGCCGAAAACGGCCTCGAGGGAACGGTTCTGGGGGTTGCCTGGGACGGCACGGGTTACGGACCGGACGGCACGATCTGGGGCGGGGAGTTTTTGCTCTCGAATGGCGGAGGGTTTCATCGCGTGGGGTCGCTCAGGCGGTTTCGGCTGCCGGGCGGCGAGCGCGCGATCCGGGAGCCGAGGCGAGCGGCGCTTGGAATTTTGTATGAAATCTTCGGCGACAAGGCCTTCGAACTACGAGACGCGGCGTCGCTGGAAGGCTTCACGGTTGCCGAGCGTTCTCTTCTCAAACAGATGCTCGCCAAGGGGATCAACGCTCCTCTCACATCGAGCGCGGGCCGCTTGTTTGACGCCGTTTCTTCACTTCTCGGGCTCTGCCATCGCGCGCGCTTCGAAGGTCAAGCGGCCATGGAGCTTGAATTCGCCATCGGGGATGAAAGGACCGACGAGGCATATCCATTTCGGATTGCGAATTGCGGATTGCGAATGGTGGGAAGTACTCCATCTGTTCCTCGATCCGCACTCCGCACCCCGCACTCCGCAATGCTCGTTGACTGGGAGCCTATGATCCGCGGCGTCCTGGCTGATCTCGGCACGGGGATTTCAGCGCAGAGGGTCGCGGCGAAGTTTCACAACACCCTTGCCGAGCTGATCGTCGAGGTAGCTGCGCGCGCCGGCGAAGAGCGGGTCGTCCTCACCGGCGGCTGTTTTCAGAATCGCTACCTTTCCGAGCGCGCGATCTTCCGGCTCAAGGCGGAAGGTTTTCGCCCCTACTGGCACCAGCGTGTCCCGCCCAACGACGGCGGGATCGCGTTGGGACAAATCTTTGCGTGGGTCAAGGCGCATCCGCAGGAGGTTCTTGAAGCGGCCGCGGAACAGAAGGCAGATGGCACCGGGCAGATGGCGTCACTGCCATCTGCTGGCTTGAGGGATTTTTATTCATGTGTCTAGGCGCTCCCGGGAAAGTCATCGAGGTGAACGGGCTTAGCGCCAGCGTTGATTTCTGGGGCGTGAAGCGAAAGGTGAGGCTTGAGACCGTGGACGAGCCCGTCGGCATCGGCGATTACGTCCTGGTTCATGTTGGGTTTGCCATCAGGCGAATTCCCGAGGAGCAGGTTCAGGAAACTCTCGCGCTCTATGACGAATTGGTGGCGGCGGAAAAAAAAGACCTCATGGCCGCCGATATTCAAGGCGAGGTCGAGGCGGCCGGGAAACATGATGGGCGAGGCGATGAGAGTTGAAGCGGCTGCGCGGCGATTGGAATTTCGCGATCCAAAACGAGCGCAGGCCTTGACGAAGGCCCTCGCCTCTCTGTGTCAGGAGATCGGCAGGCCGGTCAGCATCATGCACGTGTGCGGCACTCACGAGCAGGCCATCGCGCGCTTCGGCCTGAGAAGTCTGCTGCCTGAAAAGCTCACCGTCCTCATGGGTCCGGGTTGTCCCGTGTGTGTGACGGATATGCCGGAGGTGGATGAGGCGGTGGTTTTGGCGCGCCAGGGAGTGATCGTGGCCACCTTCGGGGATATGTTCCGGGTGCCCGGAAGCGTTCGTTCTTTGGCCGAGGTCAAGGCTGAAGGGGCGGACGTGCGCGTGGTCTACAGTCCGTTCGAAGCCCTGCGCATCGCGCGTGAGACCGAACGCGAAGTCGTGTTTTTTGCCACCGGTTTCGAGACAACGGCCGTTGCCACGGCAGCCCTCGTCCTTGCCAGTCCGCCACAGAATCTCGCCATCCTTTCGGCCCATAAATACATTCCGCCGGTGATGGAGATCGTCGCGGAGATGCCCCAAACCCGGGTGCAAGGCTTTCTCGCCGCCGGGCATGCGGCGACGATCACGGGCTGGCGCATCTTCGAGCGCTTCGTCGCTCGCCATCGGATCCCGGTGGTCGCCGGGGGTTTCGAGCCGCTGGACATCCTCGCGGCCCTGGCCGAGCTATTGCGGCTCATCCGCGACGGAGAGACGCGCGCGGTCAATGCCTATCCGCGCTGCGTCACTGCGGATGGGAATCGCCAGGCGCAGAGGCTTTTATGGGAGGTCTTCGAGACCGAAGGAGGAAACTGGCGGGGCATCGCGCACGTGCCGAACGGCAACTTGAGACTCAGGGCCAAATACGCCTGGGCGGACGCGCGGCGTCGCTTCGACATCGATCCTTCGAGCATTTCGGCCGAGGCGCGGCCGGGGCTTTCCCAGGAATGTATCTGCGGCAACATCATGGCCGGGATTGCCAGCCCTTATGATTGTCGCCTTTTCGGCGCGGAGTGCGCGCCGCAGAACCCGGTGGGCGCATGCATGGTGAGCAGCGAAGGGACGTGCAAGATCTGGCATGAGTACGGAGGACATCTTTCGTTTCGGACGTGACGGAGGGTGAGCGAAATGGAGAACGAGTTCGAACCGGGTTCGGCAACTATCGAGAAAGAAGCCCGGGTTGTGCTCTTGCTCTCGCAGAGTGCCGCCGGCCTTTCGTTGTTTCTCTCGCGCAGCCGGCAACCGAAAAGGGCGTACAGGATCGTTGGCGCCTTAACCACTGCGGGGAGCAGCCGGGCGATTCCGATCCTGGACCGGTGGGCGATTCCATGGCGTTTGAATGACATCCATGCTTTCCACCGCTCGCGGGCCGCAGGCGTCAGGGATCTAACGCTGCGCCCGGAGTTCGATCGGCAAAGCCTCGATCTCATCGCCGACTTTCGGCCAACGCACCTCGCGCTTTACGGCTACCTTTACATCCTGAGCCGCGTGGTCCTGGAGAGCTATCCGTGGCGCATCCTCAGCCTGCGTGACGGTGATCTCACGATCTGCGATGAGGCCGGAAGGCCCCGCTACCGTGGCCTGCATGCTACCCGGGACGCGGTCGTTGCAGGAGAAGACTGCACGTTTTCGTGCGTGCACTACGTGACTGAGGAAGTGGACGCAGGTCCCGTGCTCATCGTTTCGCGACCCTATCCGGTCCGTACCGAGCTGGTGGCCACTGCGTTGGAGCTTGGGGCACGCGATGCGCTGAAAGCTTACGCCCGCGCGCAGAGAGAGTGGATGATGCGTTATTGCTGGCCTGCGATGCTCGATGCGGTTCTGGAATTTGTCGGAAGGCAGGAGATGGCGGCTGAGGAAGAGCGACCGCCGTTCGCTCCGCACGAGGGAATCCTCCATGAATGAGGCTCAAGAGACTTCCCGGATGGAGCACATCCTGATGGAAAAAAAGGGCGCTGTCGGAGTGATCACCATGGCCCGGCCGGAGCGCTTCAACGCGCTCGATGTCATCATGGCGCGCGACCTGCGCAAGGCGGCGCTTCATTTTGCCCGCGATGATGCCGTAAGGTGCGTGATCCTCGCCGGTGGAGAGAAAGTCTTCTGTAGCGGCGCGGACCTAAAATATGTCCGACAAAAGGGGCTCGAAGAGGATTTCTCCTATCTCCAGCCTGAGGCGCGCGCGGTGGAGGCGAGTTACGGCGCCTCTTTCAAAGAGATTCTTGAGTACATCCATAGCACGATCTCAGAGGTCCGCCGCGCCCCCAAGCCGTTTATCGCCGCAGTTAAGGGAGTTGCGGCAGCCGGCGGCTTTGGCCTTGCCATGAGCTGCGACATGGTCTTTGCCGCTGAGGACGCAAGCTTCGAGTGGGCCTATCCGAAGACCGGTCTCACCGGCGCCGAAAGCTCGACGTTTTTTCTGCCGCGCTTGATCGGCCTCAGGCGGGCCCTTGGTCTCGTCTTTCTCAATCCCAGGCTCGACGCCCGCCAGGCGCTCGCCGAGGGACTCATCAGCGGCGTCTTCCCGGCGGAGAAGTTTGACGCGGAGGTATTTGCCGTTGCCGAGCGGCTTGCCGCCGGGCCGACGCGGGCATTTGGCATCACCAAACGGCTCATCAACGAGGCGGCGGGAAGCGAGAGGCTGGATCTCCATTTGGACAGGGAGCTTAAGTATCTGGTCGAGATCGCTGAGGGAAGAGATTTCGGCGAGGGACTCGACGCATTCTTTGCCAAGCGCGCGGCGCGCTTCAAGGGGGACGGCGGGTGACATCCGGCAAGCGCATTTTGCTCGGCCACGGCAGCGGCGGCAAGCTCATGCACGAGCTGATTGAGCAGGTGTTTGCGCCCGTGCTTCTGGCGTCGAATGGGGCGGTCCTGAACGATGCCGCGGTTTTCCAGGCGTGCGGGGCTCGCCTTGCCATGACCACGGACTCCTTTGTCGTCGACCCCATCTTCTTCCCCGGCGGCGATATCGGGGAAATGGCTGTCTACGGCACCGTAAACGATCTGGCGGTCAGCGGCGCGCGACCGCTGTTTCTGAGCGCAGCTTTTATCCTGGAAGAGGGGCTCCCGCTCGAAGATCTCAGGCGCATTGTCGCTTCGATGAAGCGGGCATGCGACAGGGCAGGCGTGGCGATGGTGACGGGCGATACGAAAGTCGTCAACCGCGGCAAAGGCGATAAGGTCTTCGTCAATACCACGGGGATCGGGGCGATCGAGCGCCAGATAGAGATCTCGGCGGATCGGGCGCGGCCGGGCGACAAGGTGCTTCTGAGCGGCGCTATCGGCGCCCACGGAGTGGCGATCATGCTTGCCAGGGAAGATCTCGATTTCGAGCGGCCGATCTGCTCGGACACTGCGCCTCTCAACGGGCTCGTGGAAGCTATGTTAGGGGCGAGCCTGGATATTCATTGCATGCGGGATCTCACCCGCGGCGGGCTCGCCAGCGCTCTGAACGAGATCGCGCTTTCGTCGCGCGTGGGCTTTAGAATCCGTGAGGATCGCATCCCGATCCAGGACGAGGTCAAAGGGGCGTGCGAGATTCTCGGCCTTGACCCGCTTCATGTCGCCAACGAAGGGAAGCTCGTCGCCGTGGTGGGGCCGGAGCAGGCGGAGAAGATCTTGGCGAGTATGCAGAAAAATGCCTGCGGGAAAGAGGCAGCGCTCATCGGCGAGGTCGTCAAAGATCACCCTGGCCGGGTAGTGATGAAAACCGGCGTCGGCGGCTTGCGCATCGTGGACATGCTCGCAGGCGCGCAGCTGCCAAGAATCTGCTGATCAGACCGATGAACGAAGCCCCGTCAGCTTCGTTGCGCTTAAGCGCACGGCCCACATTTCGGCCTGGATTTCGTCCTCGTCCACGAAGACAAGCCGCGATTTGCCGTCTTTGTTCTTCATCCTCTTGCCTACTGCCTAATGCCTGTTGCCTTCTCAATGAGTTTGCCCTATTTTACGCGAAACTGCTTTTGGCTGGGTCTCCCGATCCGGTCACATCTTTGGTTCCGCATCTTAGCCCGGATCCGCTCTCCCCACCCGTTTTTTTGACGGTTGCGTGGCCGTATAGCGATTGCTAGAATGCCTCAGTGGATGTTGTTTTTGCTCCATCGGCCTTTCGCCATGGATACACGACACAGGATTTTTATGAGCTTTTGGTCGGCCGGTATCTTAAGATTCGAAGTCAGCGTGGGCTCAATGATGTTTACGAGCTGCTCGGGCGAAACCTGAGCGGAGATTATCTGCACGTTGTGTATCGAGTCCTTCAGGATCGTCGCTTCAGAGTCTTTCATATGAGCCGCATGACTGAAAGACAGAGAAGACGTTATCAAAGGCGGCAAAGATGAAAACGAAACGGATTCCCAAGCTTCGCCGTGGAGCCAGCGATGCCGAGGTCGTTCGGTGGGTCAAGGCACATGACGTTTTTGATCGGTTAGATTCCGGCGTTGCGGAAGTGGTGGAAGACCATAGCGATCTGGACCGCATATTGGAAGAGGCTGTGCTGCAGGACAATACGGCGCAACTAAACATGCGCATTCCACCTGCAATGAAAGCGGTCCTGACTAGGTTAGCGCGCGAGCGGACAACGGATGCTACTACTCTCGCCCGCATTTGGCTTGCGGAGCGGCTCAAAGAAGAACTCAAGACGGGTTAACCCACACGTTTCACGACCAGGATCCACAATTCTTCCGTCTCCCGCCTGTCGCCTTCTTCCTATCCCTGTCGTCGATTTCTCACGCGATCCTCGGCTGGCTTCGGTCGTGAGCCTCGGTCGAACGAGTTCAAGTCGAAGCCTTTTTGACTGGCCNNNNACTGATATTCTGACTCCTCACCTCTGGCCATGGTCTTTCTCAGCGGTGCGAAAAAAGATTCGCACAAAAGCCTAACCTTTCCTAGGATAGAGTTCTGCTGATTCGGTCCTGTTCACAATTATTTTGTGTTTCCGAGAAGTTACGGTTTTTCTCACTCCTGGCATATCTATTGCGTTTCTGCTCGGTGCGTATGCGCCAAAGCGGGGGGAGAAAGCACGAGGAGGAGGCGGAAAAGAGATCGCCCTTAGAGTCAATTCGCCAGAAAGAGCGTGATTTGGCGCAGCAGCTCAGGGAAGCCGAGAATAGAGCCGAGCAAAAAATCGCCAGCGCCCGCGAGCGCGCCGCTGAGATTCAGAGGGGCGCTGAGAGCGAAGCGCGGCGGGCGGCGGAGGAATTTTTTCGGCGCGAGATGATCGCTGTGGAAAAAGGGGCGGCAGAGATTCGGACCGAGGGCGGAATCGCCGCCGAACGAATACGCCGGTTGGGGGCGGAGCGGCTGAACCCTGCCGTCGAGGTCATCGTCGACTCTCTTTTCCCCGAATGAGAGAGCGTATCGTGCTTCTACCGATGACAAAGGTTCAGATTATCGGCTCGAAGGGTAAGCTCGAAGCGACGCTGCGCGCCCTCCAACGGCTCGGCACGGTCGAGATCAAGGATGTGACCGAGCACGGTCCGGCGTTGGTCTTGCCGCGAATGACGTTGGATCAAGCCGTTCTTGCCCAGCGCGAAGAGATCGGTCTTTTGGTTACCCGTCTCGAATCGCTCGGCGCTCTCTTGCCCCCGTTGGCAAAAACCGCCGATCTCTCCCGCTTGTATGAAGAGGCGTCTTTGAAGTCCACTGAGGAGCTCGTTGCCGAGGCAAGGCGCGTGCTGAGTGAAGCTGGCCCGAGGGCGCAATCCCTCGCGCTCAGGCGCGACGAGCTCGAAGCCGAGCAGGCCTCCTTGACCCGTTATCACGCGACATTGCGCCGGGTGATGCCGCTGGCCGCCGGGATTCCCGAGCTTGGCGGTTATGAAACCGTGGCCCTCCTGATCGAGAGGCGCTCCAGCGGTGTGTTGGATTTGATCCGGCAGCAACTGAACGCCTTGACCGGGGATCATTTCGAGATCAATGCGCAACACGTCGATCAGGAGACCACCGCCGCCATCGTTGTCTTTCCCAGAGAGCAGAGCGCCCAGGTCAACGCTCTTTTGGGACGCGAAAATATCAGCCAGCTTCGTCTCCCCAAGGAGCTTGCCGGTGTGTCGTTCAAAGAAGCGCTGGCAACGATGGCTGCGCGGCTCGCCGCGATTCCCGGCGAGATCGAGCGCGTGCGCGAGGAGCTTCGCCGCCTCGGGGAGGAGTGGGCCTTGTGGCTGGCGTTGCTGCGGGCGGCGCTCGGCGACCGGCTGCGGGGAATAGAGGTCGTGGGACAGGTGGGGACAACGCGCTACGCGTTCGTCCTGGTCGGCTGGATGGCTCGCCGGGATCTCGGCGCGCTTAAGGAGGCCCTTGCTGCCGCGGTTGGGCCCCAGGTCCTCGTCGGCGAGCTCGATCTGAGTAGAGAAGAGATGAAGCGGGCCCCCGTGGCGCTTGCCAATCCTCGGCCGGTGAGACCTTTCGAGTTTTTGGTCGCGCTCGTGGCGCTTCCCCGCTACGGCGCGCTCGACCCGACGCCGCTTATGGCGCTGTTCATGCCGCTCTTTTTCGGTTTGATCCTGGGCGATGTGGCCTATGGCGCGCTGCTGCTTATTTTTACCGTGCTGCTGCTCAGGCGCTATCGCCAGGGGCCGCTTCGAAGCCTGTCTCAAGTCATGATTGTGTGCGGCTTGTGGTCGGTTGTTTTTGGCTTTCTCTTCGGCGAGTTCCTGGGGAGTTTCGGCTACCGGGCATTTGGTCTCAAGCCGCTATGGATGGAGCGGAGCGGCGAGACGCTCATGTCCTTGCTCGTTTTCGCGGTTGCCGTGGGCGTTGCCCACGTCATGCTTGGGTTGGTCCTGGGGATATGGGAAGCGGTGCAGGCTAGAAGCCGCCGGGAGTTGAGCGAGCGGCTGGGGAAGTTCATCGCTTTAATTGCGCTCTTTTGGCTTCTGGCCATTGTGGCCGAGCGACTGCCGCGCGAGCTTTCCACGCCCGCAGTTGTGGCCCTCATTGTCGGCGTTGCGCTCCTCAGCGCCCCGATGGGATGGCTGGGAGGGATTCTTGGTCCGATCGAAGCGCTCGGAGCGCTCGGCAACGTGCTCTCTTACCTGCGCCTTGCCGCTATCGGTCTGTCCTCGTTCTACTTGGCCGAAGTGGCCAACCAGCTTTACGGCATGGCCACCAACGCGGCTGTCGGCGCCATCGTCGCGGTTCTGTTGCACGCGCTCAACCTGGCGCTGGGCATTGTCAGCTCTACCATCCAATCACTTCGGCTTCACTACGTGGAATTCTTCACCAAGTTTTACGACAGTGGCGGCGAGCCGTTCAGACCTTTCAAGCAGAGCGGCGTATAGGGAAAGGAGGCAATATGGATCTCGGTACCGGACTTTTGGCGATCGGCGCAGGATTGGCCGTCGGCTTGGCTGCTTTGGCTACCGGATGGGCCCAGGCGCGGATCGGTTCGGCTGGTGCTGGCGCGCTCACGGAGAAG
The DNA here is from genome assembly GCA_016183075.1 of Deltaproteobacteria bacterium. GTDB lineage: Bacteria > Desulfobacterota > Binatia > UBA9968 > UBA9968 > 2-12-FULL-57-22. The sequence goes on from JACPFH010000126.1 coordinate 21,091, forward strand.
CCGGAACTTTTCGGCTCGATCCTGATCATGCTCGCCCTGCCGGAGACTTTGGTCATCCTGGGTTTCGCCGTTGCCGCAATGATTATCCTTCTACTGAAGGCGGGAGCGTAGGGGCGGGTTTCAAACCCGCCCCTACGAGGTAGGATTGACCCATGGGACTTGAAGAGATCCTGAAGGACATGGAGCGCGGGGCCTGGCTGCGCCTTCGGGAACTGGAAAGCGACGCCGAGACCAAGAGTCGATCCGTCATCGCCGATGCCGAGAAGGAGGCAACCCAACTAAGGGAAAGCCATCTCGCAAGCGCTCAGCAGCGTCTGGTGCGCGAGCGGGAGCGGCTCTTCAGCGTGGCCAGGCTCGAAGCGCAACGGGAACTCGCGGCAGCGCGCGAAGCCTGGTTGGATCACGCCTTCGCTAAGGCGCGGGAGCGGCTTGCGCATCTTCGCAACGAGCCGCCCTACGCGGGATACTTGGAGCGGCTAACTCAGGAAGTGGTAGCGGAGCTGGGCTCTGAGATCAAGATCGAGATCGATCCTAAGGACGAGACGCTCATGCGCCGTATTGTTTCTGCGCTGGACATCAAAGCGGACATTGCCCCTTCCCTCAAAACCTTCGGGGGCCTTCGGGCGGGCACGCCGGATGGGTGTATCCGCATCGTCAATACCGTCGAGGCGCGCCTGGCGCGCGCGCGGGGTGATCTCAGGCAGAGACTGGCTAAGCTCTTAAGCTCGGAGGAAGTACCGTGGCAGGCGACTACGGCTACAGCAACGCCCGCATCCGGGCCATGAAGGCCGCGCTCCTCGATCGGCGGGATTACGAGGCGCTCCTCGCCGCAGCGAGCGTGGAGGCGCTCATCGAAGCGCTCGCCCGGACCGCCTACAAGGAAGACATCGAGGCAGCGCTGGTGAAGGTCGCAGGGGTCCCATGCGTGGTAGAGGGGCTGCGACGAAACGTAGTGCACACGGTCGGCGCGGTCCCGCGCTTTTTCGATGGCCGGCCGCGCGAGCTTGTGCGGCTTCTCGTCTCTCGTTGGGATCTCTCCAACCTGATCGCCATCCTGCGCGGCCAGGCGCGCGGCGTACCCGCTGAGGAGATTCTCCAGGCGCTCGTGCCCGCCGGCGAGCTGCATGAGGCGGATCTGCGCGAGCTGGTCAAGCAGCCGACTATCCGGGCAACCGCCGAGTTGATGCTTACATGGAGACTGCCCTATGCTGGAGCGCTCGCCGGCGCCCTCAGGCTGGGGAACGGCGATCTTGCCGGTGTGGAGACCGCCCTCCACAAAGTTCGTTTTGGTGACGCGTTGGCGAGCTTGGGGCGCGAGGCCAATGATCTGCTCGTGCGCGAGATGCTTGAGACCGAGATCGATGTCGAAAACATTTCCCTTTTGCTCCGCCTTGCGGGTCTTGGCGATCGCCGCGCGGCGCTGCAGGCGCGATACGGTGCGGCCGGTCCCGGAGCGCTGCTGGTCGACGGCGGGAGCTTGCCGGCGCACCTGCTCGGGCAGCTCGGCGCGGCGGCGGATGCCGAGGCGATGGTGCGGCTCTTACAGGGAACCTCGTACGGGGCTGCTCTGCAGAACCGCCTGGGGCACTATCGGCAAAGCGGTGACGCCGGCGTGCTCGAGCGCGGTCTCGAGGAAATCCTCGTGCTCAAGGGCATCCGCATGTTCCATCGCGACCCACTCACGATCGCTATCGCGATCGGCTACCTGTGGGCAAAGTCGAACGAGATCGCCAACGTTCGCTTGATTGCCCAGGGAAAGACGCTGGGCTGGGGGTCGGATATGATTCGCGAAGAAATGATCTGGTGGACCAGGGAGTAGGCCGATGGCGAAGCTTGCAGTGATTAGCGAGCCGGCACTGGCGTCAGGTTTTGCGCTGGCGGGAGTGGAAGTCTATGCCGCAGCGACTCCGGCGGAAGCCAAAAGGGTCCTTTTGGCTCTTATGGACGAGCCTGATATGGGCGTCATCGCCATCCCTGCGGGTTATCTCAGCGCGCTCGATGAGGCAACCCGCCGCCGTGTGAGTGGGAGCACCAAGCCGGTGGTCGTGGCTGTGCCGAGCGGGGTGCCGACAGAGGTCGGCGAGCGCCGCAGCCGCCAGATCGCGGAAATGATCCGGCGCGCCATCGGCTTCCGCATCACGTTCCGAGGGGGATAAGTATGGATACCCTCGACGGCTCCCTCGGGAAACGCGCTCTCGGCTGCGGCCGATGGGTCTGTGCCATGAGCCGTGCCGTTCGTAATCGGACGTCCGCAGCCTCGCTCGCGCTTCCCTCGGTCGCCCGGTCGGGCTTTCATCAGCGAGGACGGTGTTTCGCTGGGAATAATCCGGGTTAGAACGATGCCAAACGCCAAAGAAACCGTGGGCAGGCTCTGCCGCATCGCCGGACCCGTGGTGGTGGCGGACGGGATGCGCGGCGCGCGCATCGGTGACGTCGCCCTGGTGGGTGAGGCTCGACTGATTGCCGAGATCATTCGCCTGGAGGGCGACCGGGCGACGCTTCAGGTCTACGAGGACACGATCGGTCTACGCTTTGGCGAACCGGTTGTCTCCACCGCAGAGCCGCTGATGGCCGAGCTGGGTCCGGGGCTCCTCGCCGGGATCTTCGACGGGCTTCAGCGCCCTTTGCCTGAAATTCAAAAACAGGCCGGCCCCTTCATCCCGAAGGGTGCCGCGCTGCCCGCGCTGCCGCGCGCCATGCGCTGGCGGTTTTCGCCGGCGGTGAAGGAAGGCGAGCGCGTGGAGCCCGGCGATGTCCTCGGGACGGTTCCGGAAACGCCGCGCCTGACGCACAAGATTCTCGTTCCACCGGGCGTCGGCGGCCGCGTCGCTGAGATCCGCCAAGGTGAGTTCACGGTGGAAGAGACCGTCGCGCGGATTGAACGCACGGAAGACCTCCAGCCGGTGGAGATTCGGCTTATGCAGCGCTGGCCGGTGCGCCAGGGCCGGCCCTACCGGCGGAAGCTTTCGCCCAATACGCCTCTCATTACCGGTCAACGGGTCATCGATACCTTCTTTCCGGTGGCGAAGGGCGGCACGGCCGTAATCCCCGGTGGCTTTGGCACCGGCAAAACCGTCATGGAGCAGACCTTGGCCAAGCGGGCGGAAGCCCAGATCGTCGTCTATGTCGGCTGCGGGGAGCGTGGTAACGAGATGACCGAGGTCTTAGCGGAGTTTCCTTGTCTGGTCGATCCGCGCGCCGGCGTGACGCTGATGGAGCGGACGGTGCTCATCGCCAATACGTCGAACATGCCGGTTGCCGCCCGGGAGGCTTCGATCTACACAAGCCTCACCATCGCCGAGTACTATCGCGACATGGGCTGCGATGTCGCCTTGATGGCGGATTCGACCTCGCGCTGGGGCGAGGCGCTACGCGAGGTTTCGGGGCGCCTGGAAGAGATGCCGGGTGAAGAAGGATACCCGGCCTATCTGGGCTCGCGCCTGGCCGGATTCTACGAGCGCGCCGGTCGCGTCGTTTGTCTGGGTAAAGACAACCGGGAAGGCTCGGTTACGATTATCGGCGCAGTCTCGCCTCCCGGCGGCGACTTTTCCGAGCCGATGACGCAGAGCTCGCTGCGCGCTGCGGGGACCTTCTGGGGACTGGACGTGAATCTTGCGCGCCGGCGTCACTTCCCCGCGATTCACTGGATGACGAGTTATTCTCTTTACGATGTTGGCGGCTGGTTCGACGCGGAGGTCGCTGCGGATTGGCAGGAGCAGGCCAGGCTCGCGATGTCGCTGCTCCAGAAGGAAGAGGAACTGCTCGAGATCGTGCAGTTGGTCGGCAGCGAGGCGTTGCCGGATGCGGAGAAAGCGATTCTCCAGGTGGGGCGCGTTGTGCGCGAGGACTTTTTGCAGCAGTCGGCCTTCGATCCGGTGGATGAGTTTTGCTCGCCGAAAAAGCAGTACTGGATGCTGCGGGCGATCTTAACCTTCTACCGTGGGCTTGCGGAGGCTCTGGATCGAGGCGCGCCGCCGGCCCAGGCGATGGCGCTCCCGGTCCTAAGCGAGGTCGCGCGCATGAAGGAAATCCCGGCAGAGAGAGCCGAGCGCGAGATTCCGGCGCTCATCGAGCGTATGCGGGAGGCGCTCGGAGGCCTGCGCGATGGTTAACCGGTTTAAACTGTTTGAACGTTTGGAACGTTTTGAACGCCGAATCGGTTCCAGCCGTTCAAGTCGTTCAAATCGTTCAACCGGTCCGCATGAAGGCACTGGCAGCGTCCGGCTTAGGCGGCTGGACTTCTGAGGGGCGTTCAAAGGTAACGTGATGACGCGACCGCTTTACGTAAAGGAATACCGCACGCTGCAGAGCGTTTCGGGACCGCTGCTCGTCTTTGACCGAATAAGCGGCGTGGCACATGGAGAGATCGTGGAAGTGATCGCGGGCGAAGGCGACGCGCGACGCGGCCAGGTGCTGGAGGTCAATCGCGATCACGCTGTGGTGCAGGTTTTCGCCGGCGCGCGCGGCATCGACGTGGATGCGACTCGTGCTCGGTTCACGGGCGAAGTCGCGCGCCTCGGCGTTGGCATGGAGATGCTCGGGCGCGTTTTTGACGGCTCCGGGCACGCGATCGACGGAGGCGCCGAGCCGGTCGCGGAGACAGACGTCGAAATCGGCGGCCTCCCCATCAACCCCTTCGCTCGGGATCATCCCATCGATTTCATCCAGACCGGATTTTCTGCTATCGACGGGCTCAACACGCTCGTGCGCGGGCAGAAGCTTCCCATTTTTTCCTGCTTCGGCTTGCCGGCAGCGGAGATCGCAGCCCAGATCGCGGTCGAGGCCAAGGTCGCCGGCCAGGGGGGAAGCGCGTCGTCCGAACCCTTCGCCGTGGTGTTCGCGGCCATCGGAATCACGCACCGGGAAGCCTCGTACTTTCACGCCCGGTTCGAAGAGAGCGGCGCGCGCGACCGCACGGTATCTTTCCTTAACCTTGCCGACGATCCCACGGTCGAGCGGATCATGACGCCGCGCCTGGCACTCGGCGCAGCCGAATATCTGGCGTTCGAGCGCGACATGCATGTTCTGGTCATCATGACCGACATGATCCACTATGCCGAGGCGCTGCGGGAGGTGTCGACCGCGCGCGAGGAGGTGCCCGGGCGGCGCGGCTATCCGGGATATCTCTACAGCGATCTTGCCAGCCTCTACGAGCGGGCCGGGCGCATCAAGGGCAAGAGGGGCTCGATCACGCAGCTCATCATCCTTACCATGCCGGACGACGATATCACACATCCGGTGCCCGATCTGACCGGTTACATCACCGAGGGCCAGCTCGTGCTCTCGCGGGAGCTCCACCGCAAGGGGATCTATCCGCCCATCGATGTTCTGCCCAGCCTTTCGCGCCTGATGAACTCGGGAATCGGCCCGGGAAAGACGCGGGAGGATCACCGGGGTGTCGCCGATCAGCTCTACGCTCTGTACGCGCAGGGGCGGGACCTGCGCCGGCTGGTCGCGATCGACGGCGAGGCGGCGCTTTCCGCCGAAGATCGCCTCTATCTGGATTTTGCCGACCGCTTCGAGCGTCATTTCCTCAGCCAGGGGCGCTCGGCGCGCGCAATCGGCGAGACCATGGACCGGGCATGGGAGCTTTTGGCGATGATGCCCGAGACTGCGCTCAAGCGCGTCCGCGGGGATTACATACGCAAATACTACCGGGGGCCGGCGAGCCATGGCTGAGAGAGTCTCCCCTACCCGCATGGAGCTTCAAGCGACGAAGTGGCAAATCGCTCTCGCGATTCAAGGGCGGGACCTGCTCAAGGACAAGCGCAACGTGCTCATGAAAGAGTTCATGAAAGTCGCCGAGCACGTCATGGGCCGAAGCGACGAGCTGGAGCGAAGCGCCGCTTCCGCCCGGCACGCGCTGGCGCTGGCGGAGGCGCTGGAGGGAGAAGAGGCCGTGCGCTCGGCTTCTTTTGCGGCGCGAGGCGAGGCTTCCATCGACGTAGGGGGAGGCGATGTCATGGGGGCGCCCGCGCCCCGAATCGAGAGAGCGAGCCTTTCCCGGCCGCTCCACGAGCGCGGCTATAGCCTGGTTGGAACCTCAGCCAAGATCGATGACGTGGCGCGGCGGTTTGAGGACGAATTGAATTTGGTGGTCGAGGTTGCGGCGAGCGAAGCGAGGCTGCGCCGGCTGGCGGAGGAGATCCAGCGTACCAGCCGGCGGGTAAACGCCCTGGAAAACATCACGCTGCCGCGTCTTGTCGCCGAGCGCGATACCATCGAGATGGTATTGGAAGAGCGCGGGCGGGAAGATCTCTTTCGTCTGAAGCGGGTAAAAAAAAGATTGCACGAAAAGCAGCAGGAGCGGGCATGAAAAGCAAGTGGACCTGGTTGGATCTGGCGATGGCGGTTTGCATAGTCGGCGTTTTTCTGTTGGCGGGTTCGGTGGCGGCGCAGGGCGTCTCGAACGAAGCGTGCCTCTCCTGTCATGGAGCCC
>JACPFH010000126.1:27630-28926 GCA_016183075.1 Deltaproteobacteria bacterium
CGGAAAGAGGGTCGCGCTTCATATCAACATCGAGAGCTTCTCTCGATCGGTGCACGCGCCCGTGGGATGCACCGCGTGTCACAGCGACGTCACCCAAATTCCGCACGCTGCGGAGCCCAAGCGCGTTCAGTGCTCGACCTGCCATCCCGCGGCCTTTGAGGTTTATGCCCAGAGCGTCCACGGCCGGGCCAAAGCAAAGGGAGACCGGGACGCCGCGACGTGCAGCGACTGCCACGGAAGCCACGATGTTCTGCCGAAGGGTCATCTGGAGTCGCGCGTGAATCCGCTGAACCTGCCGCGGACCTGCGGCGGCTGCCACGGCGATCCCGAACTCGCCAAGCGGCACGGCATTCCCATCGCGAATGTTTACCAGCTCTATATGGATTCCATCCACGGGCGGGCGCTGATGCAAGGGGGGTTGTTGGTGGCGGCGAACTGTTCAAGCTGCCACGGGTCTCACGGCATCGTTCCGGCGGCAGACCCGAAATCGACGGTGCACAAGAGTAACATCCCCGAGACCTGCGGCCGCTGCCACGCCGGCGTTCTGCGGGTCTACGCCGACAGCGTTCACGGTAAGGCGGCGAAACGAGGAAATCCGATAGCCCCCGTTTGCATCGATTGCCACTCCGCTCACGAGATCCGGCGGGTGGAGATGGAGCGCTGGCGGCTTGAGATTGTTCGCGAGTGCGGCACGTGCCACGCGCAGTCGCTGCGCACCTTCCGGGATACTTTCCACGGGCAGGTGACCACTCTGGGATTTACCAGGGTGGCGCGCTGCTCGGACTGCCACGGCGCCCACGATATCCTTCCCAAATCGGATCCCCGCTCCACCGTGGCGCCGAACCGGATCGTGACCACCTGTCGCAAATGCCACGCTCAGGCCAACGCGAACTTTGCCAAATACGATCCCCATGCCGATGCCGCCGATCGCGCCCGCAACCCGGTGCTGTACTACACCGCTCGTTTTATGACCTGGCTTCTGGCAGGGGTGTTTCTCTTCTTCGGTTTTCATACCGCCCTTTGGGCCGGGCGCCCGCTATTCGCTCGGTTTTTAAAAAAGCGAGCGAGTGAGAAAGACAAAGACAACCTTCCCGGGCCCGGTGGGGAAGGCGGGGGGGAGCAAGATCCACAAGATCCAAAGGAGGGAAGCTCTCGTGGCTGAGTACTATTTCCGATTTTCCCTTGGCCAGCGTCTTTTGCACGGCCTGTTGGTTTTCAGTTTTCTTGGCCTGGTCGCCACCGGGATGCCGCTGCGCTACAACCAGGCGGGATGGGCCATCTGGCTCTCTCACACCG
>JACPFH010000126.1:28954-30488 GCA_016183075.1 Deltaproteobacteria bacterium
CTTCCACCGGTCTTTCGCTGTGCTTCTAACCCGCTGCTTTCTTCTCCATCTCATGCCGATCCTTTACCGCCTTCTCGTCGGCAGAGAAGCAAGGATAGTCTGGGGTCCGGACTCTTTGGTGCCGCAGCCAAATGACTTCAAAGAGTTTTACGGGCACATCAAATGGTTTCTGGGCCTGGGGCGGAGACCGGCGTTCGGTCGCTTCACCTATTGGGAAAAGTTCGATTATTGGGCGGTCTTCTGGGGGATGGCGATCATCGGCACCACGGGCTTTATGCTCTGGTTTCCGGCCTTCTTCTCCGCTTTTCTGCCCGGCTGGATTTTCAACGTGGCCCTGGTGATCCACGGCGAGGAGGCCTTGCTGGCCGCCGGATTTATTTTTGCCATCCATTTTTTCAACAGCCATCTCAGGCCGGAAAAGTTTCCGATGGACCTGGTGATCTTCACCGGGAGGGTGAGCGAAGAGGAGCTTCGGGAGGAAAGGCCGGCCGAGTACGCTCGGTTTTCTCGTATCGCCAATTTGACGAGCTTGAGAACGGATCCTGCGCCGCGCTGGATGAAAAATCTATCTTGGATCCTCGGCGGCGTGAGCATCGCAATCGGTTTGGCGCTTTTCTGTCTGATCCTTTTTGCAGTGCTGACAGCGGGAAATGGATAAATGGCCACTTTTTCGCAAAATTTAGAATATCATTTTTTTTGATTCCTTGGAATTCTTTATAAAATTATCTACTTATACTCGTTCCCGCATTGGCACAGATCGTGCACCATCCCAGCACTGACCGTGTTCCGTAAAATTCCCGAGCAGGTACAGAGACTTTCGGTTGTCGTTGCGATCATTATTGCCGGGGTGGTCATCGGGAGATACGTTATCCTCCCGTCGTCTCTGACCGACACTCGCTTTCACCGGGAATCTACCGTCCAGAGAGAGACAGCAAAAACAATTCAGTTTGCGGGCGCGAGCGTTTGCGCGGCCTGCCACACGGACCAGGCCGGCAAGAACAGGGCCGGCTACCACAAGACGGTTTCTTGCGAGGCATGCCACGGACCTGCGCGGGCGCATACCGAAGACCCTTCGCTCAAACCCACGAAACCGAAGGCGAGGGAATTTTGCGTCTTTTGCCATGCTTATGATCCGTCGCGGCCCACCGGCTTTCCCCAGATCAATCCTGTTCTGCACAATCCGCTAAAATCTTGCGCCACCTGTCACAATCCCCATGATCCGGTGCCGCCGGAGGTGCCGCGGGAATGCTCTGCCTGTCATGGACAGATCGCAAGTATCAAGACCGTTTCGCCCCATGCCCTGATCGGCTGCACGAGCTGTCACAGCGTTCCTGCCAAGCACAAGGTGGCTCCGCGAAGCGTCAGACCGACGAAGCCTGAGGCGCGGGAGTTTTGTGGTCAATGCCACGCAAAGGAATCGGAGCGAAAGGACGCGCCTAAGATCGACCTGCCGACGCACGGGGGCAGATTTCTCTGTTGGGATTGCCATTACCCCCATCGGCCGGAGCGAATCTAATGAAGATCATGAACCGGA
>JACPFH010000127.1 GCA_016183075.1 Deltaproteobacteria bacterium
CCGGAGCATTCCCTCTCCGCCTGAACACCTATCGCCTCATGACCCGGCCCACGGGAGGTGGGAGGAACCAGCCATGGCTCCTGGAGCAGCCGGCGGTCCACGTCGGAGCCTCCTGGGAGGCATGGGTGGAGGTGGGGTGAGGGCCACGCCGGGAACTCTTACCGACGAGAAATTTTTTGAGACTCACGTGTTCGGGGTTCCCTGGTCGGTAATGGTTGCTGAGCAGCCCTTCTTGGGTCGATGGGGATGTCAAGGCGGAGAATCGGGGCTGATATACGCCTCCGAGCCGGATCCTCTCTGGCACAATGACCAGAGGGATCAGGGTCAGGATGCGCAGTCGTCTATGCTGGGTCTCTGGGGTCCGCTCTATCCGAGGCAGGGAAGGGCGTTTCACGGAAGTGATGTGGTGGCCTCCGCTCTGCTCTCATGTCGGGGGATGGACTTAAGCGCCGGAGTGGGAGGGAAACAGATACAGCTTGGCTACCCGACACAGACCGGCTGCATGAACCCGGGCACTGACCCGCGTGGCTGGGATTCCAGCAGAGGACGACCGGGAACAGGGGGAAAGTATCTCTGGGTTTACTGGAAGCCTGTCAGGTGCTGCATCCGCCTCAACTAGGAGAACATGGCTGACAAACATTTTCTTTATCATCTGCTGATCCTCCCGCTCACCATGAAAATGGCACTTTTTGGTGTGGTGATGAGCCTGTTTGCTGAAGAGTCTCTTTTTACGCCCCTTCACGCCCAGGTCGATTTTTTCCCTCCTCCTGCGAAGCCTGGCAGGCCGGAAGGGATGGAATACGCCTTCCCGAAGAAAAAGGCGGGGGAGAAGGCGAGGGTCATCTTTTTCATCGCGCCCGGGTGCCGCTCCTGTCCTGATGAAGCGGTGAAACTGGAGAGGGAGCTTAAGAGGTTGGGTGTGGATTATGAAATCGAGGGGGTTTTTCTTGGAGACCCCTCTCAGGTGGGTGCATACCTCGCTGAGCTTCGCGGCTACCCGTTCAATTTCGAGATCGGCGTGGACATGGATGGAAGCATCACCAGGGGCTATGGGGTTAAGGCATTTCCAAGCGCCGTCATTGAGATGGGCGGGAAGAGAATAATTGTCACGAGATCGGACGATCTTGAGGGAAAAATAAGGTGAACACGGGGATCTTCTTTCTGCTGGCTGGGCTTATCCTGCTCTAGCTCTATCCGCAGAATTCTTTCGCGCAAGGGGTTAACGCCTGGGGAAAGACGTTTGACTGCGCCGTGGATTGGTTCAGGCCGTGCGTGCCGAGGATAGGCTCAACGGAAGCCAAGCAAGAGAAGGAGAAAAAGCTGGAAGCTCAAAAATCGGCTGCCGTATCTTTGATTGCAGGGCTGAACAACTCAAATTTGCCACCTCCGGTGAAAGACGTTCTTGAAAATCCCTCCCCTGAGACCGCCAGGGAATACGTTACGTGGAGGAGGAAGGGCAATGAGGCTCTCGCCCGCGCCAGCGAATATATCGTCCAGGCCGAGCGGGAGATGGGAGCCGTCGAGGGCGTTGCAGGCGAAAGAATAAAGAAGAAAGAGGAGATCGAAGAGAGAGGACTTGTCGCCCTTTATTATTTTTTCTCCTCCGATGATGTGTCCGCCAGAGAGGATGTGAGGTTGCTCAACAGAGTCTGGCAGGAAGAGCAGATTGGGGTTGTGGGGATTCCGGTCAAGGCAAGGGATGAGGAGGTAATGAGGTTTGTGAGACTGAATCAACCTCTCTTTCCCGTAAGAAAAGGCGATGAGGAGATCAGGCTTATTGGCCCGAGGAAGACACCGGATCTCTATTTAGCTTTGCCACTGCAAAAAAAGATCTTTCGGGTTGGATCCAGTGTCACAGAGGATGCAATTAAAGAGGCGTTGGGTAAGGCCCTGGCGGAGGTGTTCAAGGAAAGATTCGGCTCAGGCGTGCCTGTGCCCTGGCAGACAGGTCCTGCAGCGTCAGGCGTAAAGCCAGGCGGCAGAAAGTAGATCTAAACAGAGGCGATTATGTTTGGCTTTGTA